>SXTU01000040.1 GCA_005791875.1 Verrucomicrobiales bacterium | reverse complement strand
GGTGTCGGCGGGTGCTCATGGCGTTCGGGTTTGCTGGCTGCGGAGTATGTCCATTCGGGGCCGGAAGACAAGCTTGCAAGCGCGTTCACGAAGGAATGGCAAACGAATGGGGGCAAGCGAATGAAACCCGAGGCTGAAATCTGAAACCACAGATGGACACGGATAAACACGCATGAAGCCGAGACCCAGGACGGGTGAACTTGTTTCCGGACCAGCATGGCGGCGGGCACTGCGCCAGCCCGTCACGCCCCGCTCCCATCCGTGTCCATCCGTGGTTCAACACCGGGATTCGCGATCAGCCCAGCCAGTTTTCTTCTCCATTCGCCTGCCCCCATTCGCTTGCCAACATCCCCCCTGCTCCGCCGCCCGCACTTTCCGCTTTGAGCTTCCGCGCCGCTTCGCCAACCTGTCCGCACCTTGACCGACTGGCTTCAATCGCTCGACGCGGCGCTCTTCCGCTGCATCAATCAGTCGTTGAGCAACCCGTTCTTCGACTGGCTCATGCCAGTGGTCAGCGGGAACAAGCTCTTCGTGCCGATGGTCATCGTCGCGTCGCTCGCGCTCATCTGGCGGCAGCGGACCAAGGGCACGTTGTGCGTCGCGTTCATCCTGCTGGCCGTCGCGCTGGGCGACCCGCTCATCATCAACTCCATCAAGCACGCCATCGCGCGCCCGCGCCCGTTCGTGCCTATGCCCGAGTCCATCACGCTCGTGGGCCGCACCGCGAGCTTCAGCCTGCCCTCCGCGCATGCGGCGAACATGGCCGCCGTCGCAATGGTGGCCTTCCTCTTCTTCCGTGGGAGCTGGCGCTTCATGGTGCCGCTGGCCGCCGCCGTCGCGTTCTCCCGCGTCTATAACGGCGTCCACTACGTCAGCGACGTGCTGCTGGGCGCGACGCTCGGCGCGGGTTACGCGGCGCTGCTCGTGTGGGGGCTGGACCGTGGCTGGGGCTGGGCCGGGCGGAAGTGGTTTCCGATGTGGTGGAGACAGCTACCAACGCTGTGCAACTTCGGAGGAAGCGCTCCCAATCAACCGAGCCCGCTCGCCTCGGACACCGGCGCCAACTCTCAACTCTCAACTCTCAACTCTCAACTCGCCTCCCACTGGCTCCGCCTCGGCTACGTCGTCATCGCCGTCCTCTTCCTCGCCCGACTCGCTTACATCGGCAGCCCGACCATCGAGTTGAGCGAGGACGAGGCTTACCAATGGCAGTGGTCCAAGCATCCCGCGCTCGCCTACTACAGCAAGCCGCCGGGCATCGCCGTCGCGCAGTGGATCGGGACGCATATGTGGGGCGACACGGCGTTCGGCGTGCGCTTCCTCGCGCCGTGCATCACCGCGCTGATTTCCGTGCTGCTGCTCCGCTTCTTCGCCCGCGAGGCGACGGCGAAGCTCGGGTTGTTCGTCGTCCTCGCCGCCACCGCCACGCCGCTGCTGTCCGTCGGCGCGGTGCTGATGACGGTGGACTGCCTCTCCGTGCTGTTCTGGACGCTGGCGATGTTGAGCGGGTGGCAGGCGATACGGAGCGCGGACGCCCACGTCCGCAGCACGCCGACGCGGACGTGGGCGTCCGCGCTCCGCCCTTGGCTCTTCACCGGCCTCTGGCTCGCGCTTGGCTTCCTCTCGAAAAACACCAACGCCTTCCAACTCGCGTGCTTCGCCCTCTTCTTCGCGCTCTGGAAACCCGCTCGCACTCAACTCCGCACCGCCGGACCGTGGCTCGCGCTCAGCATCGCCGCGCTGGCCGTGCTGCCGCAGCTCGTCTGGAACGCACAGAACGGCTGGGCCACCGTCGAGCACCTGCACAACCGCGCTGGCCTCGCACAGGCGTGGAAGTTCACGCCAAACTACCTGATTGATTTCGTCGTGGCTGAAGCGGCGCTACTGAACCCGGCGTTCCTCGCGCTTATCTTCGGCGGCGTGGTGGTGACGTTGCCCCAACTCCGTGCCGGCGACTTGCAGTCGCCGTCCGTTGCAGCCAGCACCGCAGACGGCGATTGCAAATCGCCGGCACGGCACGCGGCGCTCCCAACCTTTCTCCTCTGCATGGGCCTGCCGCTTCTGCTCGGCTACTTCCTCTACACCTTCCGCGCCCGTGTGCAGCCGAACTGGATTGTGCCCGCCGTCATTCCCCTGCTCTGCCTCGCCGCGCTGCAAGCCGACGCCTGCTGGCAACGCGGCGTTCGCTCCGTGCGCGTGTGGTTCATCGCCGGCCTCGCGCTCGGCCTGCCGCTCGTCATCCTACTCCACGACACGAACCTCACCGGCAAATTGTTCGGCCAGTCACTCCCGGCCAAGCTCGACCCGCTCGTGCGCGTGCGCGGTTGGAAAGCCATGGCCGAGACCGTCGAGGCCGAACGGCAGAAGACCATCGCCGCTGAAGGCAAGCCGGTCTTCCTCATCGGCGCGCACTACGGCATCACGAGCTTGCTGTCGTTCTACATCCCCGAGGCGAAGACCGGCGTGCCGCAAACGCCCATCGTGTTTTATCAGTCGTCCGAGAAGCCTGAGAATCAATACAGCTTCTGGCCTGACTACACGTCGCGCAAGGGACACAGTGCCATCTACGTGCAGCAGTTGAAGAAGGGCGCGCAACCGGAACCACCGCCCGCCCGGCTCGCCGCCGAGTTCACGCACATCGAAGACCTCGGCACGCGGGACATCCAGTATCGCGGCCAGACAATCCACAGCGTGCGGCTGCTCCTGTGCCGGGAGTTGAAGTGAAGCCTGCGACCCAAGTCTCGTTCCCCGGCCGCGATTACGACCTCGCCGCGACGCTCAGCTCCGGCCAGGCCTTCCGGTGGCGTCAAGTCGGCGACGCGTGGGAAGGCATCATCAGCGGCCACCACTTCCGCCTGCGTCAAACGCCCGCCGCCATCACCGCCGAACTCCTCGGCGCGTCCAGCACGGCCTCGACTCCCGACCCAACTCACGCATCACGCATCACGCACCACGCCCACCACTTCCTTCAACTCGACACCGACCTCCCCGCCATTCTCGCCACTTTCCCCGATGACGAGCCGATGCGCGCATCTATCGCCGCGTGCCGTGGCCTGCGCCTTTTGCGACAGGAACCGTGGGAATGCCTCGTCTCGTTCATCTGCTCTTCCACGAAGCAGATTGTCCAAATCCAGCAAATCATCGCGCTGCTCTGCGAGCGGTTTGGGGAACCCATCCCAGTAGCAGCCAACGTGAGGAGGCTTCATTCTTCCCTCAGGCCCGAGACGCCAGACCTCAGACCCAACGCAAAGTCAGAGCCTCCTTACGTCGGCTGCTACCCGGCCTTCGCCTTCCCCACCGCCGCGCGCCTCGCCGCGTGCTCCGAGGCCGAACTGCGCACGTGCAAGATGGGTTTCCGTGCGCCCTACATTCTGGCTGCTGCGAAAGCCGTCGCCAGCGGAGAACTGAACTTGTCCCGCCTGCACACTCTCCCGACCTTCGAAGCGCGCGCGGCGCTGATGTGCCTCCACGGCGTGGGCGGCAAAATCGCCGACTGCGTGCTGCTCTTCGCCTACGGCAAGCAGGACGCCTTCCCGGTGGACGTGTGGGTGCGGCGCGCGTTGACCGAGCTGTATTTCCCGCGCCGTCGTCCGTCCGAGAAGCGGCTGGCGCACTTCGCCAACACGCACTTCGGGCCGAACGCGGGTTACGCGCAGCAGTATCTGTTTCATTATGTCAGGGTGAAGAAGAGTGTTTAGTAATGCGCGATTAGTGTTTAGTCATGCCAGTCGTCTCGGGCGCGACCGGCTTCCCGCCGCGACTCAGCACTAACTACTAATCACTTTCCCCGTGTTCCTCGAAGTCACCTTCACTCCCGCTGAGTTCGCCGCGCTCCGCCAGCGCGACCTCTCGCAGACCGTCTGCGTCGTGTTCGACGTGCTGCGCGCGACTAGTTCGATGGTCACGGCGCTGGCGAATGGCGCGCGCGAAATCATCCCTGTCTGCGAAATCGCGGAAGCCGTGGCGTTGCGGGAGGCGCGGCCTGACGTGCTGCTTGCAGGTGAACGCGGTGGCGTGCGCATCCTCCGCGCGCAGACGGGCAGCGTGGACTTCGACCTAGGCAACTCCCCGCGCGAGTTTAGCCACGAGCGCGTCGCAGGACGCAGCATCGTGATGACGACAACTAACGGGACGCGCGCGTTGCAGGCGTGTCGCGGCGCGCGGCGCGTGCTGGTCGGGAGCTTTTTGAATCTCGGCGCAACCGTCGGCTGGCTGACCTGCGAGCAGCCGGAGAACTTGCTGGTGGTCTGCTCCGGCACGTATGCGGAAGCGGCTTACGAAGACGTGCTCGGGGCAGGCGCGTTGTGCGCTGCCGTGTGGCCGCAGTTCGGCGGCGGCCACGTGGCGGACTCGGCGCAGTTGGCCCGCGAGACTTACCAGCGCGGCTCGGCGGATTTGCCCTCGGCCGTCGCCGCCTCGAAGAACGCCCGCCGCCTGCTCGCGCTGCCCGCACTGCGCGACGACGTGGCGCATTGCTTTCAGCGGGACACCTCAAGCATGCTGGCAGAGATGACGGCGGATGGCGCGGTGAGGTTTGTCTCAGCCTAATTTTGCACCACAATTCCCGTCTTCCACCGCTAGCGATGCTTCACTAGCGTTCCCGCATGAAGCTTCGTTCTCTCGCCGGCCTTGTGCTTGCTTCCTTGCTCGCCCTAGCGCCCGTCCACGCCGCCGACACCGCGCGCCCAAATATCATCATCATCTTCGCTGACGACCTCGGCTACGGCGACCTCGGTTGCTACGGCCATCCGAACATCCGCACGCCGCACCTTGACCGCATGGCGGCAGAGGGGATGCGCTTCACGGAGTTTTACTCGGCGGCGGAGGTCTGCACACCGAGCCGTGCCGCGCTGATGACGGGCCGCTACCCGATTCGCAACGGAATGTGCCACGACCAGTTTCGCGTGTTGCGCAACGTCTCAATGGGACACCTGCCTGCAGGAGAAATCACGACTGCGGAGGCGCTCAAGGCGCGCGGTTACGCCACCGGCTGCATCGGCAAGTGGCATCTCGGCAACTGGATTAACAACCCCGCCGGTCACCCGCGCCAGCACGGCTTCGACTTCTACTTCGGCCTGCCCCACTCGAATGACATGAACGTCACGCCCGTCGCGCCCAAGGGCGCGGGCAAGCTCGCCGAGCAGCAGGCCGACTGGTGGAACGCGCCGCTCTTCCGCAACGAGGAACTCATAGAACGCCCCGCCGACCAGACCACGCTCACGCGCCGCTACACGGACGAGGCGGTGAAATTCATCCAGGCGAACAAGGCCAAGCCCTTCTTCCTCTACATCCCGCACACGTTCCCGCACACGCCGCTGTTCGCGTCGAAGGGCTTCGCCGGCAAAAGCCCGCGCGGCATCTACGGCGACGTGGTGGAGGAACTCGACGCGAGCGTCGGCAAAGTCCTCGACACACTGCGTCAGGAGAAGCTCGCGGAGAACACGCTCGTCTTCTTCACCAGCGACAATGGCCCGTGGCTCATCATGAACCAGCAGGGCGGCTCGGCGGGCTTGCTGCGCGATGGCAAAGGCTCGACTTGGGAGGGCGGGATGCGCGTGCCGGGCATCGCGTGGTGGCCGGGCAAAATCAAGGCCGCGCAAACCCAGCGCACGCTGGCTTGCACGATGGACCTCTTCACCACCAGCCTGAAGCTCGCGGGCGCGGACGTGCCGAGCGACCGCGCGATTGACGGCCTCGACATCCGCCCGCTGCTGTTCGGCACGGGCATGGTGCCGCGCGACGCCTACTTCTACTATCGCGGCACGCGGCTGATGGCGGCGCGCACCGGCGACTTCAAGGCGCACTTTATGACTCAATCCGGCTATGGCCAGCCGAAGGAGGAAGCCCACGCGACGCCGCAGCTCTTCAACCTTCGGGTGGACGCGAGCGAGACTTTCAACGTGGCGACCAATCACCCGGCGGTGCTGAGTCAAATCGCGCAGGCCGTCGAGCGGCACAAGGCGGCGCTGAAGACTGCGCCGAGCCAGCTCGTGGAAGCGGTGCCTGTGGCTGAGAAGAAGCAGTGACGCCCCGGCGAAGCGTCTTTCCACAGCGCGCCCACCATCAGGCGATGGGCGTCACCGTCTGGTCTTCCGTCTTCAGCTCCCCTTCCCAGCGGGCCATGACGGCGGAGGCGAGGCAGTTGCCGACGAGGTTCACCGTGGTGCGCGCCATGTCCATCAGCTCGTCCACGCCGAGGATGATGGCGACGCCTTCCAGCGGCAGGCCGAAGCTGGCGAGCGTGCCGGACAGGATGACCAGCGACGCGCGCGGCACGGCGGCGATGCCCTTGGTGGTGAGCATGAGCGTGAGCATCATCATGAGCTGCTGGCCCAGCGTCATGTCCACGCCCGCCGCCTGCGCGACGAAGACGGAGGCGATGGCGAGGTAGAGCGTGCTGCCGTCGAGGTTGAAGGAGTAGCCCGTGGGCAGGACGAAGGAGACGATGCGCTTGGGCACGCCGAACTCGGTCATGCGTTTGAGGGCGTCGGGCAGCGCGGCGTCGGAGGAAGTCGTGGAGAAAGCAATGAGCGCCGGCTCCTTCACGGCGCGGAGGAACTTGCGCAGCGGAATGCGCGCCCAGAGCGCGACGGGCACGAGCACCACGAGGCAGAACACGACGAGCGCGCCGTAGAGCGTCAGCACGAGCATCGCCAGATTCTTCAGCACGCCCATCCCGCTGTGCCCGACGGTCACGGCCATCGCCGCGCCGATGCCGAAGGGCGCGCAGAGCATCACGAGGCCGGTGAACTTGAACATGACTTCGCTCAGGCCCTCGAAGAAGTTGAGCATTGTCTCCTTGGGCTTGCCCTTCACCTGGGAGAGCGCGACGGCGAAGAGGATGGTGAAGACGACGACTTGCAGCACATCGTTGTTGGCCGCGCTCTCGAAGAAGCTGCGCGGCGCGATGTGCTCGATCATCTCCTGCGTGGTCTGCGTCTTGGCGGCGAACTCCTTGCCCTTGTCCGCCGAGGGCGGCAGCACGACGCCGACGCCGGGTTTGGTCAGGTTCACCGCCGCCAGCCCGATAGCGAGCGCGAGCGTGGTGACGACCTCGAAGTAGATGAAGGACTTGAAGGCGAGGCGGCCGACGGCCTTGAGGTCATCGCTGTGTCCCGCGATGCCGATGATGAGCGTGCCGACGAGGATGGGGACGATGATGCACTTGATGAGGTTGAGGAAGAGCTTGGAGACGACCTTGAGGTTTCGCGCGACCATCGGGTAGGCCGGCCGATTCTTGGCCAATTCAGCGGGGTAGGCATCCTCCAGTAGCAGGCGGTTGAGGCGCAGGCGAGCGCCCCCTTGCGGAGCTGTGGCGAGGAGCAGCTTCGTCTCGGCGCGCAGGTTGACGCCCCCAAACCTTTGGGCCTCGTAGAGGGACTCGGTGGAAATTATCCGGTTCAAGTCCTCCAGCAAAGCGACTCGCAGCGGTGCGGAGTTCGTCGCAGAGTAACTCGCGAGTGCTTCCTTTGTCGTATCGGGTAACTTCCCCCGAAGGTGGGTGGAAACCGTGTCCGGTGAACTCTTGAGCTTCGCAGCCAGCGAGGGCAAATCGGCGAAGTCGCCTGATTGAAAGGGTGCTGATTCCGCCGAGTCAGCCGCCGGCGTGGTCTCGGGAAAGGCCCAGCCGATGAAGATTCCCAAGCCCATGGAAATCAGAATCCATTTCGTGAGGCTGATACGGCGTAGGGCGTTCCACATAGGAGAGTCTTGTTCGCGCGGAAGCTAGGCGGGTGGACGAAGGGTGTCGAGCGGACAAAGGGACGACCTCAGCCGGAGCCATGCAACTGCAGCGCCGGCTTCAAAGCCGGCTTTGCGCGTTCGGACGAGAGAAGGCCAAGTCACGCCAGCGGCATTGGGCAGCCGCCAAACGGCGCTCGGAGGCCCACGAACGAATTAACGCGATGGGCTTGTCCCGGCCTAAGCCGGCTTGGGAGCCGGCGCTCCAGTCCGTCAGCGCACCAACTGAAACTCCGGCAGCATCAGCACGGCCCAGAGGAGGTCTTGCACGCCCAGCGCCGTCGGCTTCTCGCCGAGGACTTCGCGGGCGAGGGCGAGTTCCACAGTCGTCGGGACGCGGGCGAGAGCGAACTGGTAGAGCCACCTCGTCAGCGCATCGCTGTCCGACCACTGCTTCGTGAGGAGGCGGGATGCGCCCTGCTCCAGACGCGTCGCGAGGGTCTGGCCGTTGTTCAGGTCAATGGCCTCAAGCGTGTTCAGCTCGTTGGGGCGGACGCTGACGATCTGCTCGCGGTTCGGGCGGCCGAGCGCGCGCATGAAGAAGTCGCTCTTGAGCAGCGAGGCGCGGACCATCGGCTGCGCGGAGGTGGCGGCCTGCGCGAGCTGCGTGGCGAGCTGCTTGCCGACCTTCACGTTCCACAGCGCGGAGTTCGCGACCTCGACTGCTGCGCCGCCGGTCTGCGGCTCGGCCTTGAATTTGCCCTTCGCGTCTGGCTGGGAGTTGAGCGATTCCCATGTCGCGTCCGTTCCGATGGTGACGGTCGTGCCGTCGGAGAGCTTGATGCGGACCTCAAAAATGACACCGGCTGGATTCGGTCCGGTGCCGCCGTTCTTGGCGACGAGCACGATGTCGTTCGCGCCGGCTTTGAGTTTGGTTTCGAGGGCGATGGCTTCGGGGTTTTCCCAGTTGTCGCCGGACGCGACGAGCGCGCCGTTGACGTAGAGTTTGAACTCGTTGTCCGCCGTGGCCACGGCTCCGGCACGGACGGGGGCGGACTTGAGGGTGAACTTCTTGCGGGCCGTGAAGGTCTCGCCGGCCTTCGCGTTGCCGGCGTCGGCGTGGGACCAAATCCACTGGCCGGCGAGTTTCATCGCATCCACGGCTTCGGTGCTGGGTTTGCCGCGCACGACTTGAGCATCGAAGCGCGTGGGGGCGGTGCCGGTCATTTGCCAGACGGTGTCCACGAACTGCTCGGCGGTGAGGCGTTTGGCACGCGGGCCGGCGTAGGCGTAGGCCTGCTCGTCGGCGTCCTTGCCGAGGATTTGCGCGTGGGATTGATAGGCGGCGGAGGTGGCGATGAGTTCGAGGGTTTTCTTCAGGTCGAACTTGTGCTCCGCGAGATGCGTGGCGAGGAAATCGAGGAGGTCGTGGTTCCACGGCTCGCTCTGCATCGCGTCGGTGGGGTGGACGATGCCGCGGCCCATGAGGCGGTGCCAGAGGCGGTTCACGATGGTGCGGGTGAAGCGGCCGTTCTCCGGGTGAGTCATCAGCGTGGCGAGTTGTTTCAAGCGCTCGGGCTGCGGGGCTTTCGCGTCCACCTGGCCCAGCTCGGGGAAGAGCCAGCTCGCCTGCGCGGCCTTGCCCACGGGCTTGTCGCAGCGGTGGAGTTCCAGTTTGCCGGTCGCGTAAATCGCCGCGAGACCGTAAGCCTCCTCAAGCTTCCAGCGGTCAATGAAGCTGTCGTGACAGGAGGCGCACTTGAGGTTGATGCCGAGGAAACTCTGGCCGACGGACTGCGCGAACTGAATCTCCGTGGTCGCGCCCGCGCTGACATCGCCGCGCCACTTGATGCCAGCGGCGAAGCCTTCGCTCTCGGGCGTGTAGGCGATGAGTTCGCGGGCGAACTGGTCGTAAGGCTTGTTGTCCGCGAGCGCGCGGTATAGCCACTTGGTGATCTGCTTGCGACCGCCGGTGATGAAGCCGGTGCCGGAGTAATCGTTGCGGAGAAGGTCATTCCAGAATGTCAGCCAGTGCTCGGCGTAGGCGGTGTCGTTGGCGAGCAAGTCGCGCACGAGCTTGGCACGTTTGTCGGGCGACTTGTCCGCGAGAAACTTCGCGAGCGCTTCCGGCTCCGGCAACAGGCCGACGAGGTCGAGGTGCGCGCGGCGGGCGAAGGTGGCGTCGTCCACGGGCTTGGGCGTCGCGGCTTTGCGCTTGGCGAGGTCGGCGTCGAGGATGCGGTCAATGGCATTGCTGCGGCCCGCGACCACGGGCGGGAGCGTGGGTCGGCGCGGCTTGAGCGGTGGCTCATAAGCGGGCTTCTTGAAGGCGAAGCCCTCCTCCCACGGCGCGCCGGCATCAATCCAGTCGCGCAGCAGCTTCACCTTCTCGGGTGAGAGTCGCGCACCCTTGGGCGGCATTTGCTTGTCCGGGTCTTTGCTCGTGATGGCCTCGATGAGCGGGGACTTCGCGGCGTTGCCGGGGATGACGGCCTTGCCGCTCTCGCCGCCCGCGAGGAGCGACGCGCGGTCGTTCATGCTGAAGCTGCCCTTCTTCTTGTCGCCCGTGTGGCACTCGCCGCAATGCTCGCGGAGGACGGGGACGATCTGGTGGGAGAAATCCACCTTCGCCGGCGCGGCAGACGTGGCTGAAGTGAACGAAGCGACAACGGCTGCGAAGGCGAAGCGGAGCTTGAACTGCATGGCTGGAAGCATGGTGAAACTCAGACGGGTGGACAAGCAGGCTTGCTTCAAAAGCAAACCATGTAGCCGCCGAGGTGAGGAGGCGGCTTCAACCGAGCGCAACAGAGTCCGCCTCCTTACCTCGGCGGCTACGAGGTTTGTGGAACGCGAGGCGGGTGAACGTCACTGGACGTTGTAGTAGCAAAGCCACGTGCCGAGCCGGGAGCCGAGAAATATTTTGCTCTCCTTAAACCAAGTCACGCTGCCGTCTTCGAAGAGGAAGTTGCCGCCTTCCATCATGCCGGTCGAGCCTCGATGGCTGGTGGTGGCGACCATCTGGCCTCCCACGTTCACCTTCACGGTCGGCGTTCCGACCGGCTTGGCTTCGGGCATCGGAGTAAGCGTTGCCGCTCCAATCTGAATCTGAAGCATGTCGCCGATCATCGGGCCTTCCCGATACTGGCTGTCCAGCCGCGTGCGCTGGAGCCACTGGGCGACGTTGCCGGCTCCGATGGTCGTGCGCGCCGCAACTTGATTGGCCGGCCGGCCCATCAGGTAGAAATATCCAGCAAGCTCCTGATGCGGCACGTCTGGGTTGCCGTAGTTGACATTCCCAATGAGATTCGCCCTGTCGTAGGCGCGGTGATACTCGCCGGTCGGGCAGAAGAGCGGGCTGTTCTTGGTGCTGGAGGCATTCGTGGTGGCTGGGATCAGGTAGTATTTGAAGAGGCGCAACACTGACGGACCGATCCAGCTCTCGTCCCCCCCATAAGTTCCGACGCCAGCGATGACATCCGTGCCGGGTGGGATCTTGTTGTCATGGTCTCCGGCGTAAGCGGTGATCGCCACACCCCATTGCTTCATGTTGCTCGTGCAAAGCGCCTTGTTCGCCGAGTTCTTGGCCTTGGCCAGCGCGGGCAGCAGCATCCCCGCAAGGATCGCGATGATGGCGATGACGACGAGCAGTTCGATCAAGGTGAACCCTGCGGCCCTGGGCAGGTTGTTTCTGGACTTCATGTGCGCGTTTGTAGCACTGGGCCGCTCCCACGCAATCCCTTAACTCGCTGAGGCCCGGTGGCTGGGGCGCACATCAGCTTCTGAGAAGTCGCGTGGCGACGGGCGATGATAACCGTGGGTTTCAACCCACGGACCGGCCCCCGCAGGGACGCGTCGCGTAGCGACGATTAAATGGGCGCACGTAGATGCCCACGCCTGAGCGGCGCGGGCAGAGGTCAATTCGCCAGCAGGTCGAGATGCTGGAGCGCCTCGGGGGTGAGCGCCCACTTGCCGCTCTTCTGCGTCAGGAACTTGCGGCAGCCGTTCTTCTTCTGCTCGGCGTCGTTGACTGAGAGGAGGTGATACTTGGCCGTGTAGTTCTTTGCCTCGCCCGGCGTGCGCGGGGTGATCTGGCAGGGAACTCCGTTGAAGTTCAGCGCGACTTCGTAGGCTCCGATGCCTTCCTTGTCAGTGGCGGGGTTGCGTCGCACGAGCGCGGGGTGGCGTCGCGCGAAGGCGAAGTCGCTCTTGTGGACGAGGACGCGGCACAGCTCGGTCTGGGACTGGATGAATTGCAGGAGGCTGAACTTGTCGCCCTGCGCCCGCTGTTGGAGCAGGACGGCGCGCGGGTCGAGGCCGAGAAGGTTGCGGCCGTTCCAGTTGCCGTGGTCGTTGCGCAGGCCGGCGAGGTTCGCCTCGTGCCATTGCGCGTAACGCTCGCTGGCGACGAGGTCCACCTCGAAGTGTAGATGCGCGCGCTCGGCGGCGATGCGGGTCTTGGTGTTTGTTGTGCGGCCCATGACGCCGAGGGTTTCGCCCGCCTTGACGGCGACGCCGGATTTCAGTTCCTCGCGGATGTTGGCGAGGTGCGCGTAGAGCGTGAAGACTTCCAGACCTTCGATGCGGTGCCGCAGGATGAGGTAGTTGCCGTAGTTCGAGAGGCCGGACTTCCGGTTGACGTAGGCGACGGTGCCGCTGGCGGAGGCAAGCACGGGGTCGGTCGGCTCGCCCTTGCGGTCGCGCTGGGTCCACTTGATGTCAATGCCCTCGTGGAGTTGGTGACCGTCCGAGCGCACGCAGCCGAACGTGCCGCTCTCCCAGGTCTTGCCGGGCGTGGGGGCGAAGTAGCGTTCTTCGCCGCCTTTCTCGAAGAGTGCGCGGCTGGCTGTGGGGAGTTGGAAGGGCTGGCCGTTGGCGGCGGCACAGAGGAAGGGAACGGCAAGCAGGACGGCGAGACGCGAGACGGCGTTCATCAGTCCTTGTATTTCTTCAGCTTGGCGACGGCTTTGTTAAGCCCGGCCACGATGCGCAGCGCTTCCTCCCGCGTGGCGTCGGGACGGAACAGGAGCGTGCCGTCGGCGATGCGCCGCTCCATGCGGAAGGTGCCGATCCAGCGCGGCTCGGGGAACTGGCTCATGATGGCGATTCGCTTGCCGCGATAGGACATGGACATCGTGTCCAGTGTGTGCGCGCCCTCACGGTCGAATTGCAGGTGGATGGCGAACTCGCCGTCCTTCCCGTCCCAGAGCTGGGCGACGGCGAGGTTCGGCTCGCCGAGCATCGCCCCTGTGACGTGGAAGGTCTGGGGTTTCTCCCGGCCCACGGTGATCTGCTTGCTCATCCCGGTGATCGGGTCGGGATGGCTCTCGAGGTGGAGGCGGACGGTCGCGACCTCCACGCTGCCCTTCTGCGAGGAGCCGGGGCCAGTCGTTTCGCAAGCGGAGAGGGCGGCCGCAGCGAGTGCCACTAAATAGAGATTGAAGCGGCCGCAGCTGAACTTCATAGTGCCCGCCAGCCAACAAAAACAGGCCGGCAAAGTAAAGAAGTTATGGGCAGACAATCCAACAAAGTGCAGAAACGTCAGCGTCGTAAAAGCTACCTCAAGCGCAAGAAAGAGGCCGTCAAGACGACGGCGGCCGCCAAGAAGAAGCCTTAAAGCCTCGGCGCTCATCCATCAACCACACCGCCCGGAAACGGGCGGTGTTTTGCTTTTTTGGCGCAGAGCTTCAGACCGCGTTGTTCACAACGCGTGTTCACCAGCGCATTGATACGTGTGCATATCTTTATTCGACACATGCGGAAAGCCTGTGAACATTGGCGTTTCTTCCCCCGTGTGATTTGAGCATCGGGGAAACGCCCGGTGAACAACCTGTGGGTATGAATTCGTTGTCGGATGAGAGACTCGTGATAATCTCATCACAGTTCATTGAAAGAACCGGAGCGGGTGCGGCGGACGAAAGAAAGCCGAGGAAGTTCCGAGGATAATCCCAGGTGACTGGGGAAAGGTCAGGACAGGCTGGTTGGCCTGGCCCCTCTGAAACGCGGTGCCGCAAGGCGCGCGTGGGGAGGCAGAATTCACCAGCTCCTCTGGCGGGCGTCGCAGCCCGTCACACGCGATTGAGGAGCTTGGCAGCGAGGGGCGATTAGAAGCCGACCCGAGCTGAGTCAAGTAGCGCAGGCTGGTTTCGGGCCTGTGTGAATCGCGGTTACCCAGAGGGTATCCGGTTGCTACCGTGTATCAGCACGGGGCGGGCAGCTCTGGCGGTCGTCGCAAGGCGGCTGACAGTCAAAGCCACCGAAAGGTGGACAAAAAAAGCGTCCGCACCGGGAAGGACACGAGGTCTGGGCAAGGCCCGTGAAAACCTTCCGCAATGTCGGCGATGCTACAAATGGCACCGCTGGCCTGTGAGCCAAACGCAACCTGAGAGTTAAGAGGCGAGACCCGTGGCACGGGGCAAACGCACCGCCAAAAGCGGCGGCTGTCCCCGAGCTAAGTGGTCAAGACGCGGACCGCAAACATAGTCGTGTCTTGACCTGGTTCGCGGGCCGGTGGCGCAACCACCAGCCCAAGCGAGCTGAAAAGCCTCACTCGAAATCCAGTGGCCGCAAGGCGCTGGACGGCCCTGCTGCGAGGCCGAAGACTCCGCTTGCCGTGGAGAACAGCGTCGGGAAGCCGGCAGCCCCGCGAGGGCGCGCCTAATGCCGGTCCGGGAAAGAGAGCTTGGCGCACTCCCATCCCCCGTTTTGCCCCCGTCGGGCCGCAAGGTCCGGCGGGGGCATTCCGTTTTCATCGCCTCACTTTTTCGCGCCGTTCTGGCCGCGTCTTTTTTTCTGTCCCGTCCTACACCTTTGAGGCAAGGTCCTCCGCGTTCCGCTTGTGGGCCGTTTCCAAAAGCAGCCATGTTGGACCGGGTCAAAGTCATTCAGGGCGACATCACGAAGCAGACTGTGGATGCCATCGTCAACGCGGCGAACACGACCCTGCTCGGCGGTGGTGGCGTGGACGGCGCGATCCATCGCGAGGCCGGCCCGCACCTCGTCTGGGAATGCCGCAAGCTCGGCGGCTGCCCGACTGGCGGCGCACGCATCACCAAGGGCTACTACCTCCCTGCCAAGCACGTTATCCACGCCGTCGGCCCCATCTGGCAGGGCGGCACCTGCGGCGAGGACAAACTGCTGGCCCGCGCCTACCGCAGCGCCTTTGAGCTGGTAGAACAACACGGCATCACGAGCGTTGCCCTTCCAGCCATCAGCACCGGTGCGTATCGGTTCCCCCTCGACCGCGCCACGCGCATCGCAGTGCGCGAAACCCGCTCCTGCCTGGAGCGCAACTTGACCCTCAAGCTCGTCCACTTCGTCTGCTACGAACGGCCCGCCTACGACGCCTACGTGGCGGCCGTTGCGGAGACCTTCGGTTGATCCTGAATCCCGAGCAGAAATCGCGGTGATGCATTACCCACGCATGGAGCGCGGCGTTCACGCCGCAGAAAGCTGGGGAGCAAAAGGGTGCCCGGAAGTCTGTTGTCCCACGCACATTTCTGCGGCCTGAAGGCCGCGCTCCGCTCCGGCTACTTTTCGATGACCCGGTAGTAGCGGCGCAGGCTGTTGGTGATCGAGGAATCGTCGAGCTGCAGCATCCCGCCCACCACGGAGAAACCGTTCGTCAGCGTCACCCACGCCGTGTTCGTGCCCAGCAGATTCGTCGCGGCCTGCACCTCGATCTTCGCGAGGTCCACGGCGCTGGCCTGCTCTCCGTTGTCATCCGTGAAGCGCAGTCGGAACGGCGCGCCGGGCGTGAAGACCGGCGGCTCGACCCGCTGGGCCACGCGCACGCGCACGAGCGCGTTGCTGCTGGCGGCGCTGCCCGCGATGTTCGTCACCACCGCCTGATACACACCGTTGCTCAGGCGCGTGACGTTCGTCAGCGTGAACGTGGTGTTCGTCTCGCCTGCCAAATCGCCGCCGTTGAAACGCCACTGGTAGAACAGGGGAGCCGCGCCGGTGGCGGCCACGCTCAACGTCACCGGCATCAGGGCCGCGTAGTTTGAGCTGGCCCGGAAGAGCGTCACGTCCGTCGGGTGCGTGGTGATGGTCGGCGCGAGCAGCACCGTGAGCGACACCGGCGCGCTGGTGATGGACCCGGCCACGTTCGTGGCGATCACGTAATAACCGCCCGCCTGCGCGCCCTGAGCGCCGAGCACCAGCAGGTTCGTCGTGCTGACGCCGGAGTAACCTGCCGAGTTCGTCAGCCGCACGCCGTCCCTAAACCACGCGAAGGCCGGGGCGGGCATGCCGCTCGCGGTCGCGGCGAAATTCGTCGTCGCGCCCTGAAGCACCGTTGCGGGCTGCGGCAGGCTGAGGAACACCGGCGGCGCGTTCACCGTCAGCGTCGCGAACGCGCTCGTGACGAGGCCCACCGAGTTGAACACCTGCACGAAGTAATTCCCCGCGTCCGCCAGCGTCGCGTTCGTGACCGTCAGCGTCGGCGCGTCGTTGCCGGGGAGCGCGACGCCGCCGCGCACCCACTGGTAGCTGAACGGCGCGGTGCCGCTCGCGGCCACGCTGAACGTCGCGTTCGACCCGGCCAGCACCGTGATGCTCACGGGCTGGTTCGTGATGACCGGCGGGAAGATCGGCGTGACCGTGAGCACGGCCGGCGCGCTCGTCACCGCGCCGAAGACATTCGTGACCACGACCGTGTAGGTGCCGTTCGCATTCGTCGTGGAGCCGAGCGGGAGGATGTCGAAGACCTCTCCGGCGAGATTCGTGCCGTTCCTGCGCCACTGGTAGCTCAACGGCGGCGCGCCCACCGCCGTGACCGAGAGCAGGCTCGCAGTGCCCTGCAAGACCGTCAGGCTCTGCGGCTGAACGGTGATGAACGGCACGCCGCTGGTGTCCACCGTGAGCGTGGCGGTCGCGCTCGTCGCGATGCCCAAGGCGTCGCCCACGAGCACGCTATAACCGCCCGCACTTCCCGGGACAACGGACGCGATGGTGAACGCTGAGTTCGTCGCGCCGACGATGTTCGTCCCGTTGAAGCGCCACTGATAGCTGACTGGCAACGTGCCCGTGGCGGCGACGCTGAAGGTGACGGGCTGCGTGACGCCGATGTTCTGCGACGCGGGCTGCGTGGAGATGACGGGCGGTTGTGAAGTGATGGTGGCGAGGAAGAGGTCGCTCGAACCGGCGTGCGTCAGCGTGAACGGCCCAAGCGCGGCCTGTCCGCCGAGCGTGCCTGCGATGTGCAGATTGGAATTCGCGTCCAGCACCAGCCCGTTCACGAAGTCGTCGCTGGTGCTCCCGAATGTTTGCGCCCAGAGGAAGTTTCCGCCCGCGCTGAACTTGGTCACCAGCGCGTCGCGCCCGCCGAGACTCGTCACGCTCGGGGTGCCGAGGAGGCCGGTGCCGGTGTAGTTGTTGGCGAGATAGACATTTCCGATCACGTCAGTAGCCAGCGCGCCATTGTCCCTCGTCAAGCCGTCGGTGCCACCAGCCTCGCGCGCCCAGAGGACGGTCCCTGCGGCGTTGAGCTTGAGCAACAGACCCGTGCCGGCGGAGCCGTTGGAAGGCGTCAGCACGCCGGGGCCAAAATTGACCGCCGCGTCAAAGTCACCCGAGGCGAAGACATTGCCGAACGCGTCGGTCGCCAGCCGCATCACACGCTCCGCGCCGGGGCCGTTCAGCCCGCGCGTCCACACTGGCGCGCCCGTGGCGGCGGTGAACTTGGCGACGAACGCGTCCGCGTCGCCGCCGCCATAGGGCAGGGTGACGCCGCCTATGATCGCGTTGGTGTATGTGGCGCCGGGCTGCCCGTAGAAACCGCCCAAGAAAACTCCGCCGGCATTATCGATCGCCACGGCCATGCCGACGACATTCTGGCTGGTGCCCGGCGCGCGATCCGAGGCTTGAATCCACTGCACGTTGCCCGCGCGGTCGTATTTCACGAGATAGCCATAAATCTCTGGGCGACCGAAGAGCACGGATCCGAAGAAGTTGGTCCGGTCCGCCGCGCCGGCCACATAAACGAAGCCCGACGCGTCCACGGCCACGGCGAAGTTGCGCTCCTTGCCGGCGTTGGCAGTCACGCCATTGTCCTCGATCTTGTGGAACCCCGTGAGCACGCCGTCCGTGCTGAGGCGCAACGTGAACGCGGCAAGGTTCACGGCGATGCTAATCGCGCCGTTGGTGCCGAACACCGCGTTGTTGTTGAACCAGCCCACGACAACCACGTCGCCGTTCGGGTCGAGCGCGAGGCCGGTGGCGCGATCCTCGCCGGGGCCGCCGCACTGCGCCGCCCAGAGCACGGTGCCTGCGGGGCTGACCTTCGCGACGAAGATGTCGTCGCCACCAGCGCTGACCAAGTTCGTCGTGCCGAGGGCGAGCGTGCCGGTGAAGAAGCCGGCGAGATAGGAATTGCCCGCCGCATCGCGCGCCAGCGCCTGCACGGAATCCGCGCCCGTGCCGCCGAGGCGCACGGCGGCGGTGAACGGCAGGGGATTAGAACTCGGCGTGACCGTGACCACGGCGGGGGTGCTGGCGATGGAGCCGAAGGCGTGGGTCACGAGCACGTCGTAGGTGCCGGCGGCGTTGGTGGTGGCGTTGACGATGGTGTAGGCGGCGTTGGTCGCGCCCGCGAGGTTGGTGCCGTTCAAGCGCCACTGGTAAGTCACTCCGCCCGTGCCCGTGGCCCCGACGGTGAACGTGGAGTTCTGCCCCGCCAGCACATTGCCTCCGATGGGCTGCTGGCTGATGACGGGCGGAATCGAAGCAATTCGTGCATGGAAGATGTCGCGCTGCCCCAAGCTGCTCAACGGGGTGGCATCCAGCGCCAGGCTGCCGAGGAATTCTCCGGACACGAGTATCCCGCCGGTAAAGTCCGTCGCCAGTTCAGTCCCGGTGATGTTTTGTCCGCTGCTGCTACGGCGGACCCACCGCTGAATGCCGTTTGCGTCGTAGTGAACGACAAACAGGTCGGACGCCCCGGAGTTCGCCAAGGGCGTCGCGCTGAACGTGGCCGCGTTGTTAAAACTGCCAGCCACAAAAACGTTGCCCTGCGCGTCCACACCCACCGAGGAGGCTCCGTCGGTGCCACCACCGCCCGCCTGACGCGCCCAAAGCACATTGCCCGCAGGGTCGAGCTTCGCGGTGAACACGTCAGCGCCGCCGACGTTGTTCAGCGTGTTGGTGCCGAAGGCGACGGAGCCACGGAAGTTGCCGGCGACATGCACGCTGCCATCCAGGCCAAGGTCCAGCGCACTGATGGCATCGCTTCCACCTGCGCCAAACTGCTGGGCCCACTGGGCTGCTCCAGCGGAATTCAACTTCAACACATACGCATCATCCGATCCCGCGCTCGACAAGAACGGCGTCACGAACTGAACCGTCCCTTGGAATGAACCAGCGACGTAAACATTGGTCGCGCCGTCCAGCCGGATTTTTCTCGCGGTGGGCGTGCCGGTGCCGCCGAGGGCTGAGGCCCAGACGAGCGCGCCGGTCGGCCCATATTTCGCGACGAAGCCATTGCCCGGTGCCGAGCCGCTGACGAACTGGATGCCGCCAAGGTCCGTCGTGCCGTTGAACTCACCGGAGACATAAGCGTTCCCGGCAGCGTCGGCTGCCACGGCGTAGGCGGCATCGTCCCCAGCGCCGCCCGCCTTGCGCGCCCAGATCAAGTTTCCGTTGCGGTCGTAGCGCGCGAGGAACAAGTCGCCGACGCCGGACGCGGTCAGGTTCGTGGTGCCGAAGCTCGCCGTGTTTTGGAAACGACCGCAGAAGAAGACATCGCCGTTCGCAACCGCAGCCACGCCGAAGCCGGATTCGTCTCCCGTGCCGCCGACCGTGCGCGCCCACAGGACGCTGCCGCTGGGGCTGACCTTGGCGATGTAAGCGTCAAAGAGGCCGGACGAGACGAGGACGTTGGTGCCGATGGTTGTCGTGCCTTGGAAGGAGCCGGACAGATACGCGCTGCCCGATGCGTCCCGCGATTGGAACAGGAGCGAGTCGTCCTGAGTGCCACCGACGGAGAGCGCACGCTGAAACTCCGGTGCCAAATCCAGCGGGGTGATGCGGATGTTGCGGAACTGCACGGTGGAGCCGTTGTCCTGCAACACCACGGGGCCGGGCGTGGGGCCTTCTGCCATGCCGCCGGCGGTCGGGCCGGTGATGATCGTCTCGTTCTGCACGGTCACGCCGTTGAGCACGACGGTGACGCGCGCGTTGGCGACCTTCGTGTTCCCGTTCCACTGCGCCTGACGGAAGGTGATGTCGTAGGTCTGCCACTGGCCGGCGGGCAGGGCGGCGTTGACGCTGGCCGGGGTCTGGTTCCAGACCGCGCCGATGTCGTTGCCGCCCGGCACGGTGACGCCGAAGGAGTTGAAGATCTGGATCTCGTAGCGGTTCTGGAGGTAGATGCCGCTGTTGCCGTTCGCGGCGTCCGTGGGGCTGGGGCAGCGGAACTCCGCGTGGAGGATGAAGTCGCCGAAGCTCTGCGTGCTCTGGATGCTGCCGGTGCCGGGCACGACGAGCAGGGTGTTCGACGAGGTGAGCGTCCACGGCACCGCGCCGCCGCCGACGCGGATGAAGTTGCCCACGTCGCTGTTGGTGGCGAAGAGCGTCTTGGCCTCGCCCTGGCCCAGCACGTTCAACGTCGCGGCGGCGCTGGTGACGGCGACGCTGTCGAGCTGCGTGATGCGCACATCGTAGCTGCCCTCGTGGACGGAGTAGGCGGCGGGGATGGTGAGGGCAGAGTTCGTCTGGCCGGGGACGTTGGTGCCGTTCAAGCGCCACTGGTAGGCGAGCGGCGCGTAGCCCGCCGCCGCGACGCCAAGCGAAACGGGCGCGCCCTGATCCACGGTGAGGGCTTGCGGCTGCGCTAGAATGGTAGGCGCGGCGGGGCGGGCCTTGCCCGAGGTGCCGGCGGCGACGATGGATTGAATCTCCGTGGGAGCGAGCGCGCGGTTGTAGATGGAGACTTCGTCGAGTTGGCCGTTGAAGAAGGAGCTGCCCTCCGCCCAGCCAATCGTAAGATTCGAGCCAGCATCCGAGATCGTCACGGTGCTGGTCTGCGACGACAACGGCAGGCCATCCGCAAACAGCGTGAAGGTGGTGCCGCTCCGCTGCACGGCTAGGTGATGCCACTGGTTTGTCGAGGGAGAGTAGGGGACTGTGGCCAGGAAGACACCGCCACCAAGGCCGGGGCCGTTGACGTGGAAGGTGAGGGTCCCGTTGGCCTGGTATCGGAAGAACCACTTCGGTTGGTCGTTGCCCAGCCCGGAGTCAAAGCCGATCAGATCACCGGTCACGTTGGTGGCCCGGAAATTCGCCCACAACTCGACGGTGAAACTATTGGTGCCAAAAACCCAGAACGGGCTGGGCGGAATGCTGATGAGCTGGCTCGCGCCGTTCAGGTCGAAGGCCGCTCCCACTTTGCCGGCGGAGGTCGTCGCGCCGCTGATAAAGCTGCCGTGGTTGGTCCAGGCGTAGTCCACCGCGAAACCATCACCGGCCCACCAGCCGACGACGCCCGTGGGCACGGGCACAGGGCCGACGGAGGCCGGAATCTTGGCGAAGTAAAAGTCCTGCTGCCCCGCGTTGGTGAGGGTGAACGGGGCAAACGTGGTGCTCGCGTTGTAGTTGCCGGCGACGAACGCGTTGCCGCCCGCGCTCACCGCGAGGTTCTTGCCGACGACGGTCCCGGAGCTGTCGGCGGACTTGAGCCAGACGGGGTTTCCAGCGGCGTCCAGCTTCACCGTGAAGGCGCTTTGCCCGCCGGTGGCGTTGGTCACGGACAAGGCACCGGCGAAGAACGTGCCGCGAAAGTTTCCGTGGAGGTAGATGAAGCCCGACGCGTCCACGCCCACGCCCAAGCCGCTGTCCGCCGCAGTCCCGCCGAAGCTTTTGGCGAAGATGGCGTTTCCGTTCGGGTCGTATTTCGCGACGAAGGCGTCCTGTCCGCCTGCGCTGGTCAGCGTGAACGGACCGAAACCGGCCACGCCGCCGAACTCGCCGATGACGAAGGCGTTGCCATTCGCGTCCCCCGTGAGCTCCTGTGGAAAGTCATTGCCGGAGCCGCCGCTCTGCCGCGCCCAGATGAGCGCGCCGTTGGCGTCGTATTTTGCGAGGATGGTATCTGACGGGCCGGAGGCGACGAAGGAGTTCGTGCCCAAGGTCATCGTGCCGGCCAGGCTGAACGTGGTGTAGCAATTCCCGGAGGGATCCACGGCCACGCTGACGCCGCCATCCTGGCCGGGGCCGCCCTGTTGCCGCGCCCAGAGGACGCTGCCAGCGGGACTGAGCTTGACGAGGTAGGCATCATCCATGCCGGCGCTGGCAAGGACATTGGTGCCGAACGTCACGGTGCCGCCGACAGGACCGCTGCCGTTGAAATTGCCACCGAGGAAGATATTGCCAGCGAGGTCGGTCGCCACGCGACGGCTGCCAGTGCCAGCCTGGCCGCTGTAGCTGTTAACCCACTGAAGAGTTCCCGCCGGATCGTATTTCGCGACAAAGACGCTGCCGATGCCCGGAGTGGTGATGTTCGTCGAGCCGAAGGAAGCCGTTCCAGTCAGGTCGCTGTGGACGATCACGTTGCCGAGAGCATCCACCGCGACGCCGTAGCCGGCGGCGGTCGCTCCCACGCCTCCCACACGCCGGACCCATTGGCAAACGCCGTTGGTGTCGAACTTCGCGACGAAAGCGTCCGTGGTTCCCAGCGCTGTCAGGTTGGTGGTCCCAAATGAGATCGAGCCGGAAAAAGTCCCGGCGACCACCATGTTGCCGCTGTTGTCCACGGCGACCACCGTGGCCGAGTCGTTTCCTGTGCCGCCGAAATTCTGTGCCCACTGGTAAGGCGGGGCTTGTGAGTTGGTCAGCACGGTGAGGGTGGCGATGCTGCTGGTGATGCTGCCGAAACTGTTCGTCACGATGACGAAGTAGCTGCCCTCTGCGTTGGTCTGGACGTTGTTGCGTGCGAGGCTCGGGGAGGTCGCGCCGCCGAGGACGTTCGAGTTGAAGAACCATTGGTAGGCCAGCGGCAGCGCACCGTTCGCGGAGACGGCGAAGGTCACGTTGTTGCTGCGGAAGACTGTCTGGTTCAGTGGCTGCGTGGTGATGGCCGGGGGCGCGGTGGAGTTGGTGATGGTGAGCGTGACGACAGTGCTGGTGACGCTGCCGACGGTGTTGGTGACGACGACGAAGTAGGTGCCGGAGTTGGTGACCTGCGCGGGGTTGAAGGTGAGCGTGGGGAGCGTCGCGCCGGGGATGGGGCCGTTGGTGAAGAACCATTGGAAGGTGGGCGAGGGCGCGCCGCTGGCGGTGACGTTGAGCGAGACGCTGCCGCCCGTTGCGAGCGAGGCGGATAGCGGCTGAGTGGTGATGACGGGCGCGACGCCGGTGGGTGCCGGGGTGATGCGGCGGACCTTGTGGTTGTCCCGGTCGGCGACGAAGAGGTTGGTGTTGCTGTCGAAGGCCAGGCCGAAGGGCGCTCTCAATTGCGCGAGCGGGGCCGGGCCGCCGTCGCCCGTCGAGCCGGCCGTCCCTGTGCCGGCGAAGGTGGAAATGTTGCCGTTGGTGCCGACGAGGCGGACGCGGTTGTTGGTGCTGTCGGCGATGAGGAGCGAGCCGTCCGGGTGAACGGCGATGCCGTGCGGGAAGTTGAGCTGGGCGGTGATGGCTGTGCCGCCGTCGCCGCTGAAGCCGGCAGTTCCGTTGCCGGCGACGGTGGTGATGACGCCGCTGCTGATGCGGCGGATGCGGTGGTTGTCAGTGTCGGTGAAGAAGATGTCGCCTGCCGCGTCACGCGTGATGCCGCGCGGCTGCCGCATCCGGGCGAGAAGACCTTGCGCGCCGTCGCCGGAGAAGCCCGCCACGCCCGTGCCGGCGAAGGCGACGATGTCACTGTTGACGGCGAGCAGGCAGCGGATGCGGTTGTTGTTCTGGTCGGTGATCAGCACATCGCCATTGGCGAGCACCACGACGCCGAAAGGGCTGTCCAACTGCGCGGCCACGCCGGGGCCGGTGTCGCCGGTGTTCCCAGGGGTTCCGTCGCCGGCGACGGTGGTGATGTCGCCGGTGGCAACATCCACGCGGCGGACGCGGTGGTTGCCGGTGTCGGCGATGATGAGGTCGCCGTTGGCGGGGTCCACGGCGACGTCGTTGGGGTTGTTGAGCTGGGCGGCCGTGGCTGCGGCACCGTCGCCGCTGAAGCCCGCCACGCCCGTGCCGGCGATGGTGGTGATGTCGCCGGTGGCCGCGTCCACACGGCGGATGCGGTGGCCGGCGCGCTCGGCGATGAAGAGATTTCCCACAGCATCTGTGGCGACGCGATAGGGGAGATTGAGCGTGGCGGCGGCGGCGGGCGAGCCATCGCCGGTGGAGCCGGCGACGCCGGTGCCGACGCCGGTGGTGATGGTCTGCGCGGTGGCGAGGGGCGCGCCCAGCAGAAGGAGGAAGGCCAGGCCACCGAGGCCGGAGAGGATTCGTTTCATGTGCTTGCTTTGATCAAGAAGGAACAGACGCGCCGCCACGTAACAAGGTTCGCCATTTCGCTGGTTGATCCAAGGCGGATGGCAGCAGAAAAACCGCGTCCGGTCAAAACGATTCCCTGTCTCTGAAGGTCGTGCGTGAGGAGATTTGGCAGAGGAATGGGGGCAAGCGAATGGGAAGGGGGAAGGGGGACGGACTTCGGGCAGCAACGGGCGGCGAGGAGCGCGGCATTGATGCCGCAGAAGCATGCTCACGCCAGAGCTGCACGGGGCGCTTTTTTCTGCCGGGAGTCTCTGCGGCATGAATGCCGCGCTCCTGGCGCATTGACTGCATCGCCCGGCTTACGGCGTCGGGCGGCTGAGGAAGCGGAAGAACTTGCCGGGAGTGGAGAGGTCATTGGTGCGGGCCATCGAGGAGTCGAGGGCCTGGACAAAACCGGCGGGGTCGTTGGTGAAGGGCTGGCGCAGGTCGAGGGTGGATTGCGGCTGGTAGAAGAACCCGCGGAGGGTGTCGGCGCGCAGTTCGACTTGAGTTGAGTTCAACGACCGGACCGAGAGCAGGCTCGGGGAGTTCGTGACCGAGCCGTCGAAGTATTTTCGTGCCAGCGCCCAGACCCCTTGCCCGCAGGTCGCGCCCACGCGGCGGCCGGCGAAGTCATCCGCCGGAGGATGGATGCCGCCCCAGATGCGCGAGAGGCCGACCTGATCGGCGGCATCGAAGTAGGTGGCCCATTGCAAGGTGACAGGCTGGGACGGGCCAAGCTCGTTGAGGAGGTTCGTGATGGTGTAGGTGCCCATGCCGCCGGGGAAAAACTGCGAGCCTGTGATGGCCGTGAGCAGCTCCGCGATGGAGCGGCTGAAGGTGCTGTGGCCGGAGATGTAGCCGGGGAAGGCGGGCGTGACGAAGTTGGTGCGTTGATATGTGGTCCAGGTGTCGGCGTGGACCCAGCGGACGCCGTTGGCGTTGGTGCGCTGCGGGGTTTCACCGGGCCATGAGAGGAGGGCGATCTTTCCCGGCGTCAGGTCCGCGTGTCGTCCCGAGGCGACTGAAGTGGTGGTCACCAGCTCGATGAGGTTCGTGATGAGCGGCAGGCCGTTGGTGTTGTAGGGTGGGCTGCCGGGTTCGCTGGACTGGCCCAGACCGCCGAGGAAGCGAACCGCGCCGAGGGGCCGCCAGGCGTCGTAGTAACGCTTGATGGACCATGCGGCACAGGCTGCGTCGTGGGCGGCGGCGTTCATGGAGAAATACACTTTCACGTCCCACTCCAGGTCATCCACGGTCGGCCCGGTGCCACCGATCTTCTTCACCGTGAGCGGATGATCGGCGACGTCGTTGGCCACGACGTTCCAATGGCCGGGCGGGGTTTCGGACGTGGGGCCGTCGGCCCAGAACTCGGTGAGCGCGCGGGTGTAGTCGCCGCGCTTGACGATGTTCGGGGCGTAAGGGAGGCCGGTGACGGGGTTCAGCGGACGACCTTTGCCATCGTTGGTGCCGAGGGAATTGTTGCCAAAGGATGCGGGCGAGATGTCCACCGTTACGTTGTCGTTGGTCGCAAGCTCGCTGCTTGCACGGATGACGGCCACGACGTTGGTGACGAAGTCCGCGTGCGTCGCACCGCCGAAGAACGGCGGCGGACCTGGATCAACCCACGGCTTCGTGGCGTCGGTGCGGGCGAGCGCGAAGGGTCGGACGCCGAGCCATTGCGCGCCGAGGTAGTTCTGGATTGGTCCTTGGGGAAATCCGTTCTGGTCGGCGGCGTTGGTGACTCGAAGTCGCTGCCAGCGGTTGATGTTCGACACGGAGTTTCCGAAGCCGTCTTCGATGCCAGACAGGCCGGTATACAGCGGAGGGTTTGTGTAAACGTATCCGCCAGACTCGGCAGGATAATCCGGGTAAGGCGATACTTGCGTCCCATTTGTCTGGCGCGCGCCGTCGTTGATGAACCACGC
>SXTU01000039.1 GCA_005791875.1 Verrucomicrobiales bacterium | reverse complement strand
GTTGCTCGCCGCCTTGGAGGGGACGACTCAACTGATAGCTCAGTTGCTCTACGGCAGTGGTCTGCGGCTGCTGGAAGGCCTGCGCTTGCGCGTGAAGGATGTTGATCTGGCTCGCTTGCAGATCACCGTGCGGAGTGGAAAAGGGGACAAAGACCGGCCGGCGGCTCTCCGAGATGGCGAAGGAGCCTAGTGAATGATGCTGTTGCCCTTCAATCGGCAGCTCGCGCCAGTGCCGGCGTGCGGGCCTTCGAAGATGACCTTGGTGCCATGACCGATCCTCACCCACGGATACCAATCTTTCCACTTGCGGAGGTCGTTGACCTCCTCGAAGACGGCGTTCGGTGGCGCGGCGATCGTCACGGTGCGCGAGACGCCCTAGTCACCGGGCCTCATGTAGGCGACGACGAGGAGCGCGACAATGGGGACCCCGAGGATGAGAAGGATGTCCGTGAGCATGGCTAGTTTGATACCACTGCTGCGGGTGAATTGGCAAACGCCACGTGAGCAAGTAGTCGTCTCCTCCCTCTCCCTTCATTAAATGAGGGGACAGGGCCGGGGTGAGGGGTTTCCGCGTCGGCGTTGGTGGCATACCCCTCATCCGGCCTTCGGCCTCCTTCTCCCCTCGCTCCGCGAAGGGAGAAGGCGCACCGCTTCGCACCGCTTCGCGCCGCTACTTCCTCGTCTCGGGCGTGGCGACGAGTTCCACGCGCTTGCCGTCGCGGAGGACAATCACCTTCACGGGTTGGCCAATCTTCACGGCGTCCATCGCGTAGGTGTAGTCGTAGATGTTGGCGATCTTCTGGCCGGCAAATTCCACGATGATGTCGCCGCCTTTCAGCCCGGCTTTCTCGGCAGGGCTGCCGCCGCGCGTGCCGGAGATCTTCACGCCGGCCACTTCCTGCGCGTAGTCCGGGATGGTGCCGAGGTAGGCGCGCAATTGCTCGCGTCCACCACCGCCATCCTTCTTCTCGACCTTCGCATACGCCGGGCGCTCGGCTCCCGTGGCAAGGTCGGCGACGAGGGCGCGGGCGAACTTGGCGATGCGTTCGAGGCCGTCGTAGTTGAGCGTGTCGGGTTTGTCGGCGGGGCGGTGATACTCCTCGTGGCTGCCGGTGAAGAAGGCGATGACGGGCACGTTCTTCGGGTAGAACGGCGTGGTGTCGGTCGGGAGATAGGGGTCTTCCTGCAAGGTGAGGTTGAAGCCTGCCGCGAGGTTGCGCTTCTCGATGAGTTTCCGCCACGCGGGGGATGAGCCGATGCCTTGGAGAACTAATTTGTTGTCCCGGAGCCGCCCGACCATGTCGAAGTTCACGTAGGCGACGACGTTGAAGAGCGGGAGCGGCGGCTTCTCGGCAAAGTGCGACGAGCCAATCAAGCCGACTTCCTCGCCGGACCACGCGGCGAAGAGGATGCCGCGCCGAAAGGCGACGGGGTTCGTGCGCTGCGACTCATCGGCGAGCGCGCCGGCGAGCTCGAGCAGCGCGGCGGTGCCGCTGGCGTTGTCGTCCGCGCCGGGGTGGACCTTGCCTTCCTCGTCCTTGCGCGCGAAGCCCCCGGTCTCGCCGTGGCCGAGGTGGTCGTAGTGCGCGCCGACGATGACATACTCCTGAGTGCCCACGGGCGGGATGTGGGCGAGGACGTTGCGGTCAGATTTCTTCACGTGCTCGACGGCGGCGGTGAGTTTCACGCTGACGCCCTTGAGCGCGAAGGCTCCCTCAGCGTGCGGGTCTTCCTTGTCGAGCGCGGCCTGGGTTTTCTTCAAGTCCTTGCCCGCCGCCGCGAACAGCTTCGCCGCCACATCTCCGCTGATGCTCGCGCAGACGATGCCGCTGTGGCTCGCGCCCGTCTCGTAGGTGAGCCGCGCCAACTCGCCGGGGTTCGGGGACGTCGGGCCGGTGACGACGAGCAGTGCCTTCGCGCCGCGATTGCGCGCGATGAGAGCCTTGTAGCGCAAGCCGGCGTAGCGGTTCAGCTCCTGACGGCGCTTGGGTTCGGCCTCCTCCGGCACGTAACGCAGGACGAGCACGACCTTGTTCGACACGTCGAGGCCGGCGTAGGAGTCGTAGCCCGCGCCGAGTTTGCCGGGGACGGAAATGCCGTAGCCAGCGAAGACGACTTCGCCTTCCGCCGTGCCGTTCGCGGTGAAGGCCAGCGGGCGGAAGTCCTTGTCCAGCGCGAGCGTGGCGGGCGCGGCGGCGGCGTGGAGCGTGGCGGAGTTTTGATTCGTCAGCACGCGCACGCCGGAGCTGAACTCGAAGGGTTGGAAGAAGTCCTTCGCGCCGGGGAGCGGCTGGAGGCTGATGGCCTTGAAGTAATCCGCGACGAACTGCGCAGCCTTTTGCGCGCCGGGTGTGCCGGTGAGTCGGCCTTCGAGCGCCTCGCTGGCGAGGAAGCCGACTTGCGCGCGGACATCGTCGGCTTTGATTTCGGCGGAGAAGCTGCCGGGCTTCGGGGCGGCGGGTTGCGGGTTCCGGGTTGCGTGTTCCGTCGTCGCCGCCTTCGACTGAACACTGACCACTGAAGACTGAACACTCGCCCCGCTCCGCGCCGGAGCCTTCGCCAGCGCTGCCAGCGCCGCCGCGTGATTCCAGTCCGCCATGAAGATTTGCGAGTTCTTCTCCGGCGTGCGGCCGCTGGTCCACGCGAGTTTCTTGCCGTCGGGCGAGAAGACCGGCAGGCCATCGAAGCCGTCGGTGTAGGTGACGCGCAGGGGTTCCTTCGCGCCGAGCGCGTCCACGAGGAACAGCTCGAAGTTCGCGAAGCCGAGCTTGTTCGCCGTATAGATGACGTATTGGCCCGAGGGATGGAAGTAGGGCGCCCAAGACATCGCGCCAAAGTCCGTGAGGCGGCGCACGTCGGAGCCGTCGAGCTTCATCGTGTGAACGTCGGCGGTGTCGCCCTTCTCCGTGAAGCGCCGCCAGATGATGCGCTGGCCGTCCGGGGAGAAGAAGGGGCCGCCGTCGTAGCCGGGCGTGCTGGTGAGGCGGCGGACATTGGAGCCGTCGGCCTGCATGATGTAGATGTCGCCGAAGTAGGCGGTGTCCGTTTCCATGCGCTTGCGGTCCTCGGGCGAGAGCTTCGCCAGCGGGAACGCGTGGCGCAGCGAGCAGAAGACGATGAGCTTGCCGTCGGGCGAGTAGCTGCCCTCGGCGTCGTAACCGGGCGCGTCGGTGAGGCGGCGGACGTTCGAGCCGTCGCGCTTGGACACGAAGATTTCCATGCGGTCGTCGTAATCCCACGCGTAGCGGCGGGATTTGCCCGTGGCGCGGAAGTCGAGTTCGGTCTTCTGCTTCGCCAGTGCCTCCGGGTCCACGTGCGTGCTGGCGAAGAGGACCTCGTCGCTGCCCGGTCGAAGGAAGGCGCACGTCGTCTTGCCGGTGCCGGGGGAGACGCGGTTCACGTCGCCGGACTCGAGGTTGAGCAAATAGATTTGGTAGAAGGGATTGTCCGCCTCGCGCTCGCTCTGGAAGACGAGGAACTTGCCGTCGGCGGAGTAGTAGCCCTCGCCGCTGCGCCGGCCCTCGTAGATGAGTTGGCGGGTGTTGGTGAGGAACTGGGCTTCCTTGGAGGAGTCCTGGGCGCGGAGGGGTTGAAGCGCAGCCGCGAGAGCGGCGAGAAAGAGGCAGAGACGTTTGCTCATGAGTATGATGGACGATTGCAACGGGCCAGATGGTGAAAGGCGTTTTGGGGAAGTTCAACGCTGGAGCGAGGGGCGGACAGTGCGCTTCACAGCGTCCGGCGCTTGCCTCGCTCCGTGGATTCAGGAAAGCTCCGCCGCACAAATGAAAAAGAAAGCCGCCGCCAAGTCCTCGTCTCTCGAACGCCAGTGGTCGTCCATCGTCGTGGACGGCGCGGAGCGCGCCGCCAGCCGCGCGATGCTCCACGCCGTCGGCTTCAAGCGCGAAGATTTCCGCAAGTCACAGGTCGCCGTCTGCTCGACTTGGAGCCAAGTCACGCCCTGCAACATCCACATTGACCAGCTTGCCGTCAGCGTCGCGATGGGTGTCAACGAGGCTGGCGGCAAGGCGCTCGTCTTCAACACAATCACCGTCAGCGACGGAATCTCGATGGGCAGCGAGGGCATGAAGTATTCCCTCGTGTCCCGCGAGGTCATCGCCGACTCCATCGAGACGGTCGTGGGCTGCGAAGGCATGGACGGACTCGTGGCGGTGGGCGGTTGCGACAAGAACATGCCCGGCTGCCTCATCGCGATGGCGCGGCTGAACCGCCCGGCGGTGTTCGTTTATGGCGGCACGATTTTGCCCGGCGATTTCCACGGCAAGCCGGTGGACGTGGTGTCGTGCTTCGAGGCCGTTGGCCTGCACTCGGCCGGCAAGATGAGCGACAAGGACCTGGCCGACCTCGAAGAAGTTGCCATCCCCGGTGCGGGTTCCTGCGGCGGGATGTATACGGCCAACACAATGGCCTCAGCCATCGAAGCACTCGGCATGAGCCTGCCAAACTCCAGCGCGCAAGCCGCCGTCTCGCAGGACAAGACCCGCGATTGCGAAGCCGCCGGAGCCGCCGTGGTGAACCTCATCAAGCGCGGCATCAAACCGCGCGACATCATGACGCGGAAGGCGTTTGAGAATGCGATCACGCTCGTCATCGCGCTCGGCGGTTCGACCAACGCCGTCCTGCACCTCCTCGCGATGGCCAGCGCGGCGAACGTGAAGCTGACCATTGATGACTTCACCCGCATCGGCAAACGCGTGCCCGTGCTCGCGGACCTCAAGCCCTCCGGCAAATACGTCATGAACGAGCTGGTGAAAATTGGCGGCACCGTCCCGCTGATGAAGATGCTCTTGGATCAGGGCCTCATGCACGGCGACTGCATGACCGTCACTGGCAAGACCCTCGCGCAGAACCTCAAGAACGCACCGAAGTATCCCGCCGGTCAGGACGTGGTGCGCGGCTTCGACAACCCGATCAAGAAGAACAGCCACCTCGTCGTCTTCCGTGGCAACCTCGCCCCTGGCGGCGCGGTCGGCAAAATCAGCGGCAAGGAAGGTCTCCAGTTCAACGGCAAGGCCCTCTGCTTCGACAGCGAGGAGAAGGCACTCTCCGCGATCCTCGATGGCCGCGTGAAGAAGGGCCACGTCATCATCATCCGCTACGAAGGACCGCGCGGCGGCCCCGGCATGAGGGAGATGCTATCGCCCACCAGCGCCATCATGGGCAAGGGCCTCGGCAAAAATGTCGCGCTCATCACCGACGGGCGCTTCAGCGGCGGCTCGCACGGCTTCGTGGTCGGCCACGTTACGCCCGAGGCTTACGAAGGCGGTCCTCTTGCCGTCGTCAGGGATGGCGACGCGATTGTCTTCGATGCGGAGAAGCGCGAGATCACGCTGGGCATTCCCACAGGCGAACTCGACAAGCGTCTGCGCAAGTGGAAGCGCCCCGCGCCGCGTTAGACGCGGGGCGTGCTCGCCAAGTATGCCGCGACGGTGAAGTCCGCGAGTGAGGGCGCGGTGACGGATGTGGACTTGAGCGTGTAAGCGCATTGCCCGTTGACAAAGCCCGCCGTTGAGCTTGTTCTGCGTGGGCTTCTCATCGGCGATACCATCATCGAATTACGCAGCAATATGGAACAGAAGATCACTCAAACCGTCTTGGTCGGCATGGACGTGCCAGACTTCACGATCGAGACCTACGAGCCGTCCACCGGAGCGTTTGGCCGCGTGTCCTTGAACGAGTTCCGGCAGCAGGGCTTGTGGACGGTGCTGGTGTTCTAACCGGCGGACTACACCTTCGTATGCCCCACTGAGCTGGCCGACATCGCGGAGCATCTCGACGAGATCCAGGCGCTGGGCGTGAAGGTCATCTCCGTCTCGCCGGATACCAAGTTCGCGCACCTCGCGTGGCGCAACTCCGAGAAGAGGCTTCACAACGTCCGTTTCACCATGGGTGCCGACCCGGCGGGCGCTGCCAGCAAGCTCTTCGGCGTGTATGACGACTTTTCCGGCCTCGCACGGCGAGGCACGATCATCATCAGCCCCGAGGGCAAGCTCGTTTCCGTCGAGGTTAGCTACTACAACATGGGCCGCGACGCCGGGGAACTGGTGCGCCGGCTCAAGGCCATCACCTACCTCGCGAAGCACCCCGACGAGGCGTGTCCCGCGAAGTGGCAACCCGGCCAGCAGACCCTCAAGCCGTCCGAGAAAATGGTCGGCCACGTCTTCGAGGCAATGAACAAGTAGGTTTCAAGTCCGCTCCTGACCGGCGTCAGTCATCCATCGGCTGCGCGGCTGGCGCTTTTCAGAATGTATAAGGATAGCCGCCGCCGGTTGCCCGGGGCGGCTATGGGGATGCCGATGGCATCTCTTGAAATGCCACCGGCGAGGTTCTCAAGGCTGCGCGGCGCTCTGGAGATTCTGCGCCTTCGCCACACGCAGGCCACGGTTCTAGTCGACGCGAACGGGCAGCAGTTACGGGAGATCGAAGCGATCCAGGGTCATCACCTTGCTCCAGGCCGCGACGAAGTCGTGGACGAACTTTTTCTCCGAGTCGGCACACGCATAGACTTCAGCCAGAGCGCGGAGTTGCGAGTTTGAGCCGAAGACGAGATCTGCACGCGTGCCGGTCCACTTGACCGCGCCGGACTTGCGATCGCGGCCTTCGAAGGCGTTGCCACAGGGCGAAGTCGGCTTCCACTCCGTGCCCATGTTGAGCACGTTCACGAAGAAGTCGTTGGTCAACGCCTCGGGCTGAACAGGCGCCCGCCCTCCGG
>SXTU01000038.1 GCA_005791875.1 Verrucomicrobiales bacterium | reverse complement strand
CGTGATGCTCGCGATGGTTTGCGACTACCTGCCGTTCATGATCCTCCCGCTCTACGCGAGCGTGGAGAAGGTGGACTGGTCGCTCACTGAGGCGGCGGAAGATTTGGGCGCGTCGCCATTGCGCGCCTTCTGGCATGCCGTAATGCCGCAGATCCGGCCCGGCATGATCGCGGGCGGAATCCTCGTGTTCCTCCCGGCGACGGGACAGTTCGTCATTCCTGATTTGCTCGGCGGCGCGAAGGTCGCGCTGCTCGGCAACGCGGTGCAGCAGCAGTTCGGCGCGAGCCGCGACTGGCCGTTCGGCTCGGCCATCGCGGTGGCGGCGCTGGTGGTGATGCTCATCAGCCTGTGGCTGCACACGCGCGTCACGAAGGGCCGGAGGGAGGTCGCGTTGCCATGAAGGCTGCTCTGCTTTTCCGACTGGCTAATCAGCGTAGCTTTGCGGCCTCCTACGACCACCCTCTCCCCCATCGGGGGAGAGGGCAGGGTGAGGGGGCGGCGTGCGAAGTAACGGGGCACTGGGATTCAAAATCTGGCTGGGCTGCGTTTCCTTTGTGCTTGGCACTTCGCACTTCTGGACGACTTGCCCCCTCACCCCGGCCCTCTCTCCCGGTGAGGGAGAGGGAGTCGCGCGTCGCTCACGAGCGTCCTGCGGTGTGCTTCATCTCATACACACCACCAAGCACCCCATGACCCGCCGCTCGCCTTTGACCGCGCTGGCCGCGCTGTTGGTGTTCGTCTTCCTCTACGCGCCGCTGGCGGTCATCATCGTGTATTCCTTCAACGCCGCGCGCTATGGCGTCGCGTGGCAGGGCTTCACGGTGGATTGGTATCTCCGGCTGATTGACAACGACCCGGCCATCTCCGCCGCGATCAACACCATCGAACTCGCGTGCACCAGCACGTTCTTCTCGGTGCTGCTCGGCTCGGTGCTGGCCTACGGCATGAGCCGCTACGAGTTCCCCTTTAAGCGCCTCTTCCACCACGTCCTGCATGTGCCGGTGTTCATCCCAGACATCGTGATGGCGGTTGCGCTGCTGCTCTTCTTCGCGGTCATTCGCAAATGGCTCGCGGGTTTTGAACTCGGCATGATCACAATGACGCTCGCGCACATCACATTTCAAATCCCCTTCGTCGCCATCGTCGTGCGCGCGCGAATGGCCGACTGCGACCCGCAGCTTGAGGAAGCCGCTGCCGATCTCGGTGCGGGGCCGTGGCTGACGTTCCGGCACGTGACGTTTCCGCTGATGGTGCCGGGCATTGTAGCGGGCGGGCTGCTGGCGTTCACGTTGAGCCTGGATGATTTCGTGGTGAGCTTCTTCACAAGCGGCCCCGGCTCGACCACGTTGCCCATCCTGATCTACTCCTCGGTGAAGCGCGGCCTCACGCCCGACATCAACGCCCTCGCCACCCTCATCGTCCTCGTGTCCGCTCTGACGGTCGTGACGGTCTCATGGCTGCGCGGGCGCACAGAGGTCAAGAACTGAGCTCTGCCCTCGGCGACCGACGCGCCCCTTCACGCTCAACTCCTCGTCTTCAAATGCACCGTCTGCGTCGGGTAGGCGAACTCGATGCGCTGGGCCTCGAAGCGGCGCTTGATCTCCAGGTTCAGCTCCTGCATCCCCGCGAGGTGCGCCTGCGGCTCCACGCCGTTCCACCAGTGGATCACCTAGATGTTCAATGCGGACGCGTCGAAGCGGTTGAAGCTGATCCACACGTCCGTCGTGAGCGGGTGCGCGCGATAGACTTCTTCGAGAATGGCCGTCGCGCGCTTCACCTTCTCCGTCGGCGTGTCGTAAGTGATGCCGAGGTTCATCTCCGTCTTGATGTTGGGCCGCGCCGTGACGTTCGTGATCGTCGCGTTGCCCATCGTCTTGTTCGGGATGGTGACGAGGTGGCCGTCCAGGCTGCGCACGCGCGTGCTGCGCATGCCGATGCCTTCCACCGTGCCGTCCACCTTGTCCACCTGCACGCGATCGCCCACGCGGAAGGGCTTGTCGGCAAAGATGGCCACTGCGCCGGAGAGATTCGCCAGCGTGTCCTGCGCCGCGAGACCGATGGCCAGGCCGCCGATGGACAGCGAAGCGATGGCGGCGGTCACGTTCACCCCGAGGTTCTGCATCGTGACCAGCGCGGCGATGACGAGGAAGAACGCCTTGATGCCCTTGCGGATGACGATGAAGAGCTGGTCGTTCGTGCCTTTCTCCACGTCCGCGCCGCGCTCGCGCCAGATGTCCACCAGCACGTCCGTGACCTTGAGCCCCATGTAGGTGAGCGAGACGGCGAGGATGACGACGAACGCCTTGTGCAGCCACAGCTCGGCCTCCGGCGGCCAGTGCGAGATGCTCAGGCCGATGTGCAGGAAGACGACGAACGCGATGACCTTGATGGGCCCGTTGAGCACTTCGAGGAGCTGGTCGTCGAGCGAAGTCTTGGTCTTGCCCGTGAACTTGCGCAGCCAAACGCGCGTGAGCCAGTCGAGGAACTTCGCCACGTAAAACGCCAGCACGATGTAGATGAGCGAGGCGAGGTATTGCCACAGCGGGTTGCCGAGGAACGATGTGCGGAGCGGCTCGAAGCTGTCCAGGCCGAACGTGAGCACATCCGCGCGCTCGCCGGCGAGCTGCGTGAGCAGGTTCGTGGCGGTGGCGGCACGCGCCGGGGCGTTCGTGCCGGCGTTGGCGGCAGCGCTGGTGTTCGTCTGCGCGCCGAGCCAATGCGGCAGGGTGATGAACAACCCCAGCCACAATACGGCGGATAACCCGAGGAACTTCCACTTTGAAGTCATGCGATAAAGTGTGCGGATAGGAGCGGCCCGCCCGCAAGCGTGGAGGAGACACTCTTGTCCCCTATCAATATGGGTCGAGGCGGCTGTGGCGCCTGATGGGGGACCGGAGTGTTCCCATCATTGCCGCCGCGCATAAACGTGAATCCCATTGCCTCCCGCTGCCGTCTGCTTACCGTGCTGTTGTTCCTGTGGGACGTGTTGAACGTCCGGCGAACTTTGCCCAAATCATGAACTGCAAAACCATTCTCGCTCTGGCGGTTGCCGCCGGGGCCCTGTTCACCCCGCCCGCCCGCGCGGATCTCGCCAAGAGCGGCGACAAGTTGCTCCAGCAGGAGTTGCGACAGGAGCAAATCAAGGCAACGACCTCGCGCGTCGGCGTCCAACTTGGCGCGGTTATCGAGGAATACGAGCGCAACGGCTTGGAGGGAGACGATGTGGTCGTGCTCAAGGCCATCCGCAGCGTCCTCGACAAGTTGACCGAGAAGGAAATCGCCCGCGTCGTGACGCTGCTCCAGCAGACGCGCACCACCACGGATGTCGACGCCGGCCGCCGCAACGCGCTCGACGCCTTCGCCGGGCAGAAGGGTGTCACCGTGCAGCTCCGCGCGTTGCTGCTCGAATATCAGCGCCAGCAGGCATTGCAGGAAATTGCCGCGCGCTTCGCGGCGCTGGCCCGGCGTCAGGGGGAGAATCTCAAGGAAGTCATCGGCCTCGCCACCTTGACCAAGGGCCGCGACGCCCGCCGCAGCGAGACGGCGCACACCGTAGCGCTTCAGTTGCAGGAGACGGAGCAGAGCACGATCGGCGACGAGGCGAAGATTGTGCTCACGAAGCTCGCAAAGGTCGTCGCCGCGATGGACGGAGCGGCCGCCGAGCGTCCCCGCACTGCGTTGACCAAGGCCGAGGATTCCCGGCTCGCGGCAACGCTGGTGTCGGCCACGGGTGACTTGAAGTCCGCGAACTTGCTCTCCGCCGCCGGCAACGAGAAGCGCGCGCGCGATGTGTTCCAAGACCTCGCCAAGCTGCTCCAGCCCGCGCGCGACAATCTCGAAGTGATGAAGCAGGCGTTGCGCGATTTGGAGAAGGCCATCGAGCAGCAGAAGGAAGTGAAGGCGGAGACCAAGGAGGCCACGTCGCCGCGCGCCGAGAAGACCGACGTGGCCGATGCCGAGAAGAAGCAGGCCGAGGTCGTGGACAAGACAGATTCCATCCGCGAGGACGTGGAGAAGGCCGCGCCGAAGGCCGCCGAGGAACTCAAGGCCGCCGTCGAGAAGCAGCAGGAGGCCCGTGCGCAGTTGCAGCAGGATCAGCCGCGTCGCACGCCGACTGAATCCCCCGTGACCGAGAAGCAGGAGCAGGCGCTCGCCAAGATGGCGGACGCGAAGAAGACCCTTGAGCAGCAAATCGCCAAGGCCGAGGCGCAGCAGCAGAAGCCGAAGGACAAGCTCGCCGATTTGAAAGAGCTCAAGAAGAAGGTTGAGGAACTCGCCGCCAAGCAGGAACAGGTGCAGGAGAGCGCCGCCGCAGCCGAGAAGGCCGCAGCAGCCGAGAAGAAGCCGGAGAAACTTGCCGAGCAGGCCGCGAAGCAGGAGTCCGTGAAGGCCGAGACGCAGCAGACGCAGCAGGACGCCGCCGCGAATGCGCCCGACGCCGCGAAGACGCTTGGCGAGGCCGTGCGCCAGCAGGAGAAGTCGCAGCAGGCCTTGGAGAACAAGGCCAACGCACCGATGGCCCAGCAGGCCGCGAAGGACGCGCTCGACAAGGCCGCGCAGCAGATTGATTCGCAAATCGCGAAGCTTGAGAAGGCGAAGGAGGACTTGGCCAAGCTCGACAAGCTCGGTCAGGAAATTGGCAAAATCATGCAGGAGCAGCAGAAGCTCGCGATGGACACCGCCAAGGGAGCTGAGAAGCCGGAGAACAAGGCCAGCCCGCAGACCCCCAAGGAGCAGGGCGACCTCGCGAAGCAAACCGAAGCCGCGAAGAACGACGCGAAGGAAGTTTCCCCCGAAGCCGCGAACGACCTGGGCAAGGCCAAGGAGAACATGGCCGACGCGAAGGCGAACTTGGACAAGCCCGACGCCGCCAAGGCGCGTCCTGACCAGGCGCAGGCGCAGGCGAATCTTCAGGCCGCGAAGAACGCCGTGGAACAGAAGAAGCAGGAGCTTGCCAAAGAACTCGGCCAGCCGCCGCCGAACAACACCCCGCAGCTTGCGAAGGCTTCCGAGGCCGTCGCCGCCGCGCAGCAGCAGGTGAATCAGGCGCTCGCAAAGTTGGATCAGCCGGCGGGCTTGCAGGAGTTGCTCAAGCAGAAGCAGCAGGAAATCGCCGCTGCCGTTGGTGAAAAGGCGAAGGCGCAGCCGCAGTCCAAGCCCGTCGCCGAAGCGAAGGCTGCCTCAGAGAAAGCCGCCGAGCAGCTCGGCAAGAATGACTTGAAGGCCGCTGTCGGCGAAATGGCGAAGGCGCAGAAGGGCTTACAGGAAGCCGCCAAAGCCGAAGGCAAACCCGCTGGCGAGAAAGCCGACGGCGCTCCTGCCGACGCGAAGCCAGCAGATGCGAAACCCGGCGAGAGCAAACCCGGCGAAGGAAAACCGGGCGAGGGCAAGCCTGGTGAAGGGAAACCCGGTGAAGGCCAGCCCGGTGAGGGCCAGCCCGATGGTTCTCCGCAGGCCGCGAAGCCGACGCCGTCCCTCCCGCAGCTCGCCAAGCAGCAGGCCGATGTGAAGGCGCTCACCGAGATGCTCGCCGCTTCGCAGGCCGCGCAGCAAGCCGCGCAGCCCCTTGATTCTGCCGCGCAGAGCATCGCGCCGCTCGCCGCCGGTGAGGCCGGACCGCTTCCGCAGCAGGCACAGATGTCCTTGGAGAAGGCTTTGGCAGCGCTCACCCAAGCCGCCGCGCAGGCCAACGCCGGCAAGGCCCAGCCCGCGCAGGGTAACGCCGAGGCCGCGCAGGCCGCACTCGCGCAAGCCGCCGCCGCGCTCGCGCTCGCGCAGGAAGGCGTCGGCCAGCAGATGGCGCAGCAGGGTCAGGGACAAAAGGGCCAGGGCGAGAGTCAGCAGAAGGGCAAAGGTCAGGCCAAGGGCCCCGGCGAAGGGAAGCCCGACCCCAACAGCAAAGAAGGCCAAGGCGATGGCAAGGGCAATTTCGACGGCCAGGCCGGAGCCGACGGCAAGACGCGCGGCGACGTGAAAGGCGCGAGCGGCTTCCTCGGCCTGCCCGCCCGCGACCGCAATGCGTTGCTCCAAAGCCAGACGGAGCGCGCCCCCGAGGAATACAGCCCGCTCGTCGAGCAGTATCTCAAGAACCTCTCCGACTCCGCCGGTTCCAAGCCGCGCCGCAAGTAGAGCATTCGTGGGTTGGCGTCGCGGCCCGGCTGATGGTCGCCTTGGATCGCGAGATGCGTTTGTTCATACGCCACCAGCGATCTTTTTGCCGGTGAATGATCCCGCAGAGTCGTGAGGGCCAACTTCCTTCTTCCCATTTTCGTGCTGCGTTCCTAACTTAAGCCGCTCTGTTGGAACGCAAAAACCTGCTCAAGCGAACCCAACCCGACTTAACCTATGGCCGCTGATAATTCCCTTGTCGCCAAGCTCGAAGCCCCCGCGCTCCAGCCCCTCGCCCTCAAGTCCCGCCTCGCTCCCACCCCTTCCGCCGCGCCCAAATACGCCGTCACGGTCAAGAACACCGCCGGCCAGCCCGTCACCGTCGCCGACCCGCGCGCGACCCGCACGCTCGTCGCGCTCATGAACGTCCACGCCGTCGTCGGCGGCGCGGCCTGCCATTGGGGCGGCCCGGCGGCCTTCGCGGAAATCATGGCGGCCGTCCACGCGCAGATGTTCGCCACGTCGGGCCGCCAGTGGCACGAGGCCTTCAACTTCGTCAACGACGCCGGCCACACCGAGAACGGCATTTACGCCCTGCGCGCCATTTACGGCTTCGATGGCATGACCCTCGACACGCTCAAGGGCTTCCGCAGCATCGCCAGCAAGTTCACCGGCCACGGCGAGTCCCACCTCAACCCCGAGGGCGTGCTCGTCTCCAACGGTCCGCTCGGCTCCAGTCTCCCGCAGGCGCAGGGCCTCGCGATGGGTGACCGCACCGCCGGCCGCGACCGCGTCACCATCTGCACCGTGTCCGACGGCGCGGCGATGGAAGGCGAGGCCAAGGAAGCCTTCGCCGCCATCCCCGGCCTCGCCGCGAAGGACCGCGTGAATCCCTTCGTGCTCATCCTTTCCGACAACGACACCAAGCTCTCCGGCCGTATCACGAAGGATTCCTTCTCCATGCAGCCGAGCTTCAACGCGATGGCCACGCTGGGCTGGAACGTGATTCCGGTCGCGAACGGCCACGACCTCCAAGCCGTTTACCTCGCGGTGGAACAAGGAGCCGCCGCCGCGAAGGCAAACCCCAAGCAACCCGTTTGCCTCTGGGTCAAGACCGTCAAGGGCGTCGGCATCAAGGCCACCGTCGAGAACTCCGCCGGCGGCCACGGCTTCCCGTTGGCGAACGGCGAGAAAATCGGCGACTGGGTCACGGAGCTTTACGCCGGCGACACCGCGCCGGCTGAACTCATCGCGTGGGGTGCCGCGCTCCGCGCCGATTGGGAAAAATCCGAAGCCGCGAAGAAAGCTAAGGCCGCCGCTGCGGCCGCTGCTGCTCCGGCTGCTCCGGCCATCAAGAAAGACAAAGTTCAAGCCGGCCTCGCGAAGGGTGCCGTCCGCGCCGCGACCGAGGGCCTGCCGGTCTTCTCCATCTCCAGCGACGTCCAAGGCTCCACCGGCATCAGCGCGTTTCAGAAAGCCTTGCCCGACCGCTTCGTCGAGGTCGGCATAGCGGAGTCGAACATGATTAGCGTCGCCGCCGGTTACGCGAAGTCTGGCTACATCCCCATCGTGGACACCTTCGGGCAATTCGGCGTCACGAAAGGCAACCTGCCGCTCACGATGGCCGCGCTCTCGCAAGCCCCGGTCATCGCCATGTTCAGCCACATCGGCTTTCAGGATGCCGCCGACGGTGCCAGCCACCAGGCCACGACCTACCTCGCGGCCGTCAGCTCCATCCCGCACACGTGCGTCATCATGCCGAGCTGCCCGGACGAGGCCGAGTCGCTCATGTATCAAGCCATCACGCGCTACGCCGCTGACCGCGCGGCGGGCAAGGACGGCGAGAGCTACCTCTTCTTCGTGGGCCGCGAAAACTATCCGATGAGCTGGATTTCCGGCGCGACGTATCCGTGGGGCAAGGCGCAAGTCCTCGCGCAAGGCACCGACGTCGTCCTCATCGGCTGTGGCGTGCTGCTGGACAAGGCCATTGCTGCTGGCAAGAAGCTCGCCGAGCAAGGCGTGCAGGCGACCGTCATCAACAACCCGTTCATCAACCACGTGGACATCGAGACCATCGGGGCCGCTGTGAAAGCCGCCGGTGGCCGCGTCGTGACCATCGAGGACCATCAAGTCGTCGGCGGCATGGGCGCGCAAGTCAGCCACGCCTTGAGCCGCGCGGGCATCGCGCACCGCATGACCTCGCTGGGCATCCCGGGCGAATTCGGCCAGAGCGCCTACCTCGCCGAGGAACTTTACAAGCTGCACGGCCTCAGCGCCGACAACCTCGTCGCCTCCGCGCAAGCGCTGATGAGGTAAGAGCACACCGCACATTCGCGAACGGCCAGAGCGGCACCCGCTCTGGCCGGTTTGCTTGGGGCCGTTGAAATCGAGCGTCCAAGTCGCAGGCTGAAGGCCTGCCATATACCAGCCTAGGGCAACGCCCTGGGTGCCGGACAGAGAGGCATCGCCGCCCTGAAAGGGCGGAACATTTTGTATCGCCCTTACAGGGCTGCGCATTCCGTGGCTGGGTAACCCGGCAAGGAGATTCCAAGCCCTGAAAGGGCGACACATAATGTTCCGCCCCTTCAGGGCTATGATCCTTCTATTCCGCTACCCGGGGCGTTGCCCCGGGCTGTCATGTCTGAGGCTTTCAGCCTCGACTTCGGAGTTCGGGTTGAAACCTCGCCTCCTGCTCCGCGCGTCTGTAAAGTCACCAAATGAAACCTGCCCTTCTCTTGCTCGCCCTCACCGCGCAGCTCGCGCTCGCCGCGCCGCGCACGCCCAACATCATTTTCATCATGGCCGACGACCTCGGCTACACGGACGTCGCGTGCTTCGGCAGCAAATACTACGAGACGCCGAACATTGACCGGCTCGCGGCGCAGGGCATGAGGCTTATGAGCCATCATCATTGCCAGAACTGCGCGCCCACACGCGCGGCCTTGATGAGCGGCCAATACGGCGCGCGCACCGGCGTTTACACCGTCGGCGGCATTGACCGCTTCGACTGGAGCCAGCGCCCGCTCCGCCCCGTGGACAACGTCACCGACCTCCCGCTCGACCGCGACATCATCGCCAAGCAACTCAAGGCCCCCGGCTACGCCACCGCGATGTTCGGCAAGTGGCACATCGGCGAGCGCGGCGACTTCCATCCCGGCAAGCGCGGCTTCGACGAGGCCATCTCCAGCGCGGGCGTGCATTTCGACTTCAACACCAACCCGAAGACGGATTACCCGAAGGGCCAATACCTCGCCGACTTCCTCACGGACAAGGCCGTGGACTTCATCACGCGGCACAAGGACAAGCCCTTCTTCCTCTACCTCCCGCACTTCGGCGTCCACTCGCCATTTCAGGCGAAGGCCGACCTCATCGCGAAGTTCAAGCCCAAGCCCGGCGTCGGCGGTCACAACAACCCCACCTACGCCGCGATGATTGCCAGCGTGGACGAGAGCGTGGGCCGCGTGATGAAAACCCTCGACGACCTCAAGCTCGCGGACAACACCGTGCTCATCTTCACCAGCGACAACGGCGGCTACGGCGGCTACGGCGGTCCCCTTGGCCTTCTCCGCGAGCCGGGCAAGGAAGGCCAGGGGAAGAAAGGCAAAGCCGGCGACGACGGCGGCGGCATCACCGACAACGCCCCGCTGCGCAGCGGCAAGGGCAGCCTCTACGAGGGCGGCACGCGCGAGCCGTTCATCGTGCGCTGGCCCGGCGTGGTGAAGCCCGGCTCTGCGTGTGAAGTGCCGACCATTCACGTGGACATCTTCCCGACCTTCCTCGAACTCACCGGCGCGCCGATGCCACGGCAGGTTCTGGACGGCGAGAGCCTCGTGAAACTTCTTCGCGACCCGGCCGCGAAGCTCCAGCGTGACGCCATCTTCCAGCACTTCCCCGGCTACCTCGGCTCCGGACCCGGCCTCTGGCGCACCACGCCCGTGAGCCTGATTCAAGCCGGCGACTGGAAGCTCATGGAGTATCTCGAAGACGGGAAGCTCGAACTCTACAACCTCCGCAACGACATCGGCGAATCCAAGAACCTCGCGAAGGAAATGCCGGACAAGGCCAAGGAACTCCACGCCCGCCTCGTCGCCTGGCGCGCGGAAGTCAAAGCCCCCATGCCCACGCCGAACAAGCCGGGAGCAGCCCCTGCGGAACCGGCCACCAAGAAGGGCAAGGGCAAGAAGAAGCAGGACGAGTGAAGCAAGGCGTCTCGCCGACTTCACAGAATCATGCCGAGCTCTAGGGAATCGCAGCCTTTGCCTCCCAATGATTTTATGTTCCATGATTCTGTGTTCCTTCCCGATTTCGGAGTTTCGAGTAAGCCAAGTTGCCCGTAGCATCACCGTCATGCGCTCCTTCATCACGCTGTTGTTGCTCGCCGCCACGGCACTTGCCGAACGCAGGGCCGACATCGAGTTCGCCAAGGTCGGAGACGTGAGCCTCACTCTCGATGCGAATGTGCCGGATGGAGCGGGGCCCTTTCCCACGGTCATCCTTGTGCACGGCGGTGGCTGGCGGAACGGCGACAAGAACAAGTTCATCACGCCGCTCTTCGCGCCGATGACGGAGGCGGGCTTCACGTGGTTCACCATCAACTACAGGCTCGCGCCGACGAATCGCTGGCCAGCGTGCGCGGAGGACGTCGAGCGTGCCATCCGCTGGGTGAAGGCCAACGCGAAGGAATACAAGGCCGACCCCAAACGCCTCGCGCTCGTGGGCGAATCGGCAGGTGGGCATCTCGTGTCCTATGTCGGCGTGCGTGGCATCGGGGAGACCAGCGTCGCGGCGGTAGTGCCCATTTACGCGCCGCATGACCTGGAGTTCCACGCAAAGGCGCGCAATGCGCTGGGGCCATCGCTGTCCGCGCTGTTCGGTTTGACCGAGTTGAATGATGTGGCGATGAAACAGCTCCGTGCCGCGTCCTCGACGACTTACCTGCGCAAGGGCCTGCCGCCCTTTCTTCAGTTGCACGGCACCAAGGACGCGCAGGTGGACTACGCGCAGTCCGTGAAGTTCCAGGCGCAGACGAAGGCCTTCGGCAACACGTGCGACCTGATCACCATCCCCGACGGCGCGCATGGCATGGGCGGCTGGGACAAGCTGGTGCCGGACTATGCGCAGCAGCTCACGGCGTGGCTGCGGAAGACCTTGAAGTGACGAGCGCGGGCTGAGGCAGACGGCTTCCGACGGGAGCAGTATTCAGTGTTCAGTGTTCGGTAATCAGTGTTCAGTCTTCCCGAGCGCGCCTCTGACTGAACGCTGAAGACTGAAACACTGATTACTTTCCAATGACCCTCCTGCACCAACTCCTCGACGTTCAGTCGATTGACCAGTTCATCCAGAGCGCCTCGGCCTCATGGGTGCTGAAGGCGGCGGCGATCGGGTTCATCCTCGCGCTGCTGGCGATGGCGTTTTACTTCGCGCTGGCCGCGCACCTCTTCTACTGCTTTTGCCTCAAGCGCATCTGCGAGCGCGTCGGGCATGACCCGGGGCTGCTCGTGTGGTTTCCAATTCTGAACATCATCCCCCGTCTGCGCGCGGCAAAACTGCCGCTGTGGCTGCTCGCGCTCTACCTGCTCGTCCTGCCGATCCCTTTCATCTTCGTTTACAACTGGATGATGCTCTGCGAAGCGCTCGGCCTCGTCGTCATCGTCCCGCTGGGCTTCCCCGTGCTTGTCATCTACCTCGCCTTCGCCGACTGAGCTGCGAAGCTCCCCCAACCATGCCCGCTCAAACAACCAAAGACTCTTTCGAGGCCGGTGCGTTCCACCCGGACCACGGCACGCGCCGCATCTCCGGCACGCTGCGCATCGAGGGCGGCATGGTGAACTTCGCGGGCGACCAAGGCTTCTTCGCGTTCCCCCTCGACAGCGTCCAGATCAACCTCGGCGGCGCGAGCGACCGCCTTGTCTTCTTCGCCCACGCGAATTTCCCCAAGGCCTCCATCTTCACCAGCGACAAGGCCATCCTCGACCACCCGGCCTTCGCGCAGAACCCCACCCTCACCCGTGCGCGCGACCGCATTCGCCGCCGCAAACTCGTCGGGCGCTGCATCACCCTCGGCATTTTGGCGCTTATCGTCGCGGCCATTGCGGGCGTGTGGCTCGCGAAAGACCCCATGGTCAAGGCCGTCGCCAGCCAGGTGCCTGCCGAGTGGGAGCAGAAGCTCGGCGACACCGCATTCGCCCAAGTCACCCTCACCAGCAAGCTCGTCACCGATGCCGACGTGAAGAAGCAGTTCGAGCAACTCGCTGCGCCGCTCCTCGCCGTCGTCCCGCAGGACCGCTACAAGTTCAAGCTGCACATCATCGAGGACGCCTCGTTCAACGCCTTCGCCCTGCCCGGCGGCAACCTAACCTTTCACACCGGCCTCCTCCTCGGGGCGGAGACGCCCGAGGAAGTCCTCGGCGTCCTCGCGCACGAAATCTCCCACGTCACAGAGCAGCACGGGATGCGCGGCATCGTGCAGGGCTTGGGCCTCTACGGCATCGTCAGCATCTTCTTCGGCGATGTCTCTGGCCTCGCCGCCATCCTCGTGAACAACGCGCCCTTCCTGCTCACGCAGAAGTTCTCCCGCGACCACGAGCGCGAGGCGGACGAGCAAGGCTTCCGCTACCTCGAAGCCGCGAAGCTCAATCCGCGTGGCATGATCACCTTCTTCGAGAAAATGCGGCGCGAGGAGGAGAAGCTGCGGGAGAAGATTCCCGGCGGTGAGGCGATGGACGCGTTGAACTTCCTCAGCACCCACCCCGCCACGCAGGAGCGCACGGCACACTTGGAAAAGCTCCTGGCGAAGTCCCCGCGCAAAGACGGCTTCACCGTCGTGGACCTGAACTTCAAGGAATTCCAAAATGCCCTCCGCTCGAAGCTCTCGCAGCCGGAGAAGCAGAAGAAGGCGGAGAAGCCGGATGCCAAGAAGGCCAAGTAGTGCGCGATATGCGACCCTGAACCCGCAGGGCCGCGATGCGCGCGGCCTCGTGTCTCTGAAGGGAATGACGAGGCCGACCGCAGGTCGGCCCTGCCAAGTTTATGAGTGCAGGGAACGGGTGGGGGAGAACGGTCACGGAGTCGGGGCGTTTGGTAGGGCGCGTCTGTCCCAGCGCGCCGCTGCAGCGGAGGTATGCCAAACCGTCGCGCTGGGGACAGACGCGCCCTACCTCTCCACTCTCCGCCCCCTCTCGCGGCAACCGCGCAGACTCAACTCCGTTTCGCCATCGCCGCGCGGGCTTGCTCCAGGACCTTGCGCTCGCGGTCGGTCAGGCTGTGGATGCCGTGGGCAGAGATTTTGTCGAGGATGGGGTCCACTTCCTTGCTGATGAAGTCGTCGCTGGAGGACTCGGTCGCTGCGTTGCCGGGCCGGCGCAATTCGATGCTGCCGCCAGATCCTGAACGCGCGCTGAGTGATTCAGCCGTGCGCGTGGAACTGGTGCGTCGCGTGGGTAGGAGGTTTTCCCAGTTGAAGAGCTTCGCCACTGGGAAGTCGTCGCTAGCGCCCAAGGCGCGGCGGGCGTAGCCGATGCCGAAGAGCAGCCCGCCCAGATGCGCCGCACCGGACACGCGGTCGAAGGGGAACACGATGCCGAACACCGAGAGACCCAGGATGAACCACAGCACGACGGACGCGCGCAAGTTCACGGGGAAGAACAGGACGATGAAACACATTTCGCGCGACGGGTTCAGCGTGGCGTAGGCACCGAGCAAGGCCAGGACACCGGCGGAAGCGCCGATGACGCCCGCTGATCCGTGGTGCGGCAGAAGGGAAACTGCGAGGTGGAAACCGCCGCCAACGAGTCCGCCGAGGAAGAACAGTCTCAGCAGGTGATGGCGTCCGTAGGATCCTTCCACCACGACGCCGAGGAAGTAGAGGCCGAGGCAATTGAAGAGGACATGCCACGGCCACGGGCAGGCGTGGACAAACTGGAAGGTGACGAGCCGCCAGAATTGGCCGGAGGCCAGTTCCTCACCGTGCAGGCCGAGCCTAGCAGCGAGGTCGAAGCGGGCGAAGGTCTGGAGAATCGCCTGGATCAGAAAGATGATGGCGAGTGCGGCGACGAGATAAAACGTCGTGGTCCGGCGGAAGGAGCCTTCCGTTGAACGCATATAATCCCGGTCGTCGAGCACGGCGCGGAACCTAGCGGCGGCGGTGGCGCAATTCAACGCGTGAATTCCCCCGGCCAGAATTGCTCCCGCGCCCGCAACGGAAAGCCAGCCCTTGCCAAAGCCAGTGTGGTCGCGCGCGGGAGGCGGCCTAGGGTGACGCCATGAAAATCAAACCTGCAAACGGTGGTGTGGTGGTCGAACTCGGGGCGAGGGAAGCCGGCTTGCCCGGCGAGACTCCGTCGCCTTTCAGCATCCACAAGATTCTCGTGCCGGTGGATTTCTCGGAGTGCTCGCGCAAGGCCCTGCGCTACGCGATCCCCTTCGCGAAGCAGTTCGGGGCGAGCCTCACGCTGCTCTTCGTCACCCAGATCAACTACACGGTCGGCGAGTTCGGCATGATTGACTCGCCGCTGATGGAGGGCCAGGTCCGCGAAGCGGCGGATAAGGCGATGGACAAACTGTTGCTGGAAGAGGTGGGCGATGCCGTGCCCGCCACCAAGCAGACGCGCATCGGCCGGCCCGCCTCGGAAATCGCGGCGGCGGCCAAGGAACTCGACGCCGATCTCATCATCATCTCGACGCACGGCCACACGGGCCTGAAACATGTGTTCCTCGGCAGCGTGACTGAGAACGTCGCGCGCATCGCGCCGTGTCCGGTGCTGGTGGTGCGCGAGGAGGAGCCCGAGTTTCTCCGCGCCTGAAGTCGGGAACCACACTCAAACACCATCCTGGCCGTGGAACCACCCGCCCGCAGCAAACCGCCGACTGGACGCACCGCGTCCCGGCCAGCGGGCACGGCGTTTGGCGCGCCACGGGATTTCCTCGGCAACAAGTTTGTCTATGCCCTGGTTTCGCCGCGTGCGCGGGGGCTGTCGCTCGGCGTGAACCTGAACCCGGACCAGGAGTGCAACTTCGAATGCATCTACTGCGAGGTGGACCGGCACACGCACTGTCGCGCTGCGCAACTGGACGTGGACGCGATGGCGGGTGAGCTGGGCCGCATGCTGGCACTGGTGCAGTCGGGCGGGCTTGCGGCGCTGGATGGTTTCCGAGGCCTGCCGGCGGAGTTGCTTCAGCTCCGTCAGGTCAACCTGAGCGGCGACGGCGAGCCGACGCTTTGCTCGGTGTTCCTCGATGTCGTCCACGCCGTCATGCACGTGCGCATGCGGTGTGGCCTGCCGTTTTTCAAGATCGTCCTCATCACCAACGCGACCGGGCTGGACCGTCCGCAGGTTGCCGAGGGCATCTGCTGCCTGACCAGCCGCGACGAGGTCTGGGCCAAGCTCGACGTGGGAACGCAGGCTTGGATGGAGCGCATCAACCGTCCGACGGTGCTGCTCGACAAGGTGCTTGCGAACATCCTGGCGCTCGCCCGGCAGCGGCCCGTGGTGATCCAAAGCCTGTTCCCGCTCGTCAACGGCCAAGAGCCACCGGAGCCGGAGATCCGCGAATACGCGCAGCGGCTGAAGGAGCTGAAGAACGCGGGCGCTAACATTCTGCTGGTGCAAATCTACTCGGCCACGCGGCCCACGCCGCATTCCGAGTGCGGGCATCTGCCGTTGCGAAGCCTCGCACGCATCGCGCAAGTCGTGCGGGACACGACGGGGCTGCGGGCGGAGGTGTTTTAGGCGGCGCGTGCCAACTGTAGCGGCGCTCTGTGAGCGCCGACCTGCTGGGACTACAATTAGCTGACGGCGGTCACAGACCCGCCGCTACAGCTCCCGCGAACGGGCGCTTGCAATCATCGCAAGACCGCCGAAAACTCCGCGCATGAATCAGCCCACACCTTCCACACGCCGGGACTTTGTCGCCTTGGGTGCCGCCGCCGCCACGGGCTTAGCCATGGTGCAGGACGCGCTTTGTGCCGAGCGCAATCCCGCCGTAACCGTCGCGGACAAGACGAGTTCCATCCGCATCACCGGCTACAAGGCTTGGTGGGTCAACCCAGTGTTGTTCATCCGCATTGACACCAACCACGGCGTCAGCGGCTGGGGCGAAATAAAGGGCACGGACATCCGCGTTGCGATCACGCTGATGGAGTCGCTCTACGAGTTGCTCAAGGACGAGAACCCCACCCGCATCGAGCACCTCTGGCAAAAGCTCTACCGCGCGCATCGCGACATCCGTGGCGGGCCGTTCATGGTCCACGTCATCTCGGGCATTGACATCGCACTGTGGGACTTGGCCGGGAAACTTTGGGGCGTGCCCGTTTACAGCCTGCTCGGCGGCCCGGTGCGCGACCGCATCCGCGTTTATCACACGCCCAAGGCGGAGAAGGTTCCGCCCCACGGCATCTACGAACACTCCGGCACGCCCGCCGACATTCAGCGCATGGTCAAGGCCATCGCCGCCGCTCGCGAACGGGTCGGTCCCGACGGCGCGGTGATGTTCGACGCGCATTGCGCCGTGCCGCCCGCGACGCTCATCCAGCTCGCCAGCGCGCTCAAACCCTACGACCTCCTCTTCATCGAGGAACCGGCCGTGCCCGGCAACATCGAGGTCTTCAAACGCCTCAAGGCCGCCATCAACATCCCGCTCGCGACCGGCGAACGCGACCGCACGATCTGGGGGATGATTCCGTATTTGCAGGAGCGCTGCATTGACATCCTCCAGCCCGACTGCTGCCACACCGGCGGCATTTCACAGATGCGCAAGATTGCCGCGCTGGCCGAGACTTACATGGTGCCGCTCGCGCCGCATTGCACCGCGAGCAACCTCGGCATCTCCGCCAGCATCCACGCCACCGCCGCCACGCCGCTCTTCCTCATCCATGAGTTCTACCCGACGAACATGGGCTTCAACCCCCGTGGCATCGCCATGATAGACTGGTCGGTGGACAAGGACGGCTACGTCGCCCTGCCCAAGGGCGTCGGCCTCGGCGTCGAGATGGACGCGAAGATTCTCGATGCGGAAGCGAAGAAGCCGCAGACCTACAAGTGGCCGCTGGCAAAGTTGAAGGACGGCTCCATCGCGGACTATTGAAGCGTCGGCCTTGCTTTCCGTCTGAACCTCCGCTGAAATCGCACCATATATGAAACTGATCACCCCACTGTTTGCCATCGCCGCCTTGAGCGCCGCGACTTCCTTCGCCGCCAGCAAGCCCGACTTCGCGAAGGACATCGGTCCCATCTTCGCCAAAAACTGCCTCGAATGCCACGGGCCCGAGAAGCAGAAGGGCAAGTTGCGCCTCGATTCCAAGGAGACCGCCTTCAAGGGCGGCGACAGCGGCCTCGTCGGCCTCGTCCCCGGCAAGTCCGCCGACAGCCGCATCTACAAAGTCATCACCCTCGCCAAGGGCCACGACGACATTATGCCGCCCAAGGGCGAGCCGCTCTCCAAAGCCACCACCGATCTCATCAAGGCGTGGATTGACGCCGGCGCGGACTGGCCCTCGGGCTTAAAGCTCACGCCTGCCGGTGGCGCGACCGCCAAGAAGGAAAACGAACTTCCTCCCGCTCCCAAGCCCACCGCCGCCGAGACCAAGGCCGTCGCCGAACTTGCGAAGGCTGGTATCACCGCGCGCGAAATTGCTCAGGGCAGCAACTGGCGCTACATCAACCTCCGCGTCGTCGGCAAGAAGTTCGACGCGAAGGTTTGGGATCAGATCAAGGACGTGAGCAACCTGCTTGAGCTTAACGCGGCTGGCGTGGAACTCACCGACGCTGACCTGGCGAAGTTGGGTAAACTCACCAACCTCCGCCGCCTCAACCTCGCCAACGCCACCGTGAAGGACTCCAGCCTTGCCGGGCTGAAGACCCTCGCGAATCTCGAATACATCAACCTCGTTGGCACGCAGGTCACGGACGCCGGACTCAAGCAGCTTGCCGGGCTGAAAAAGCTCCAGAGCGTTTACCTCTTTGAGTCGAAGGCGACGGACGCTGGTGTGGCGGAGTTGAAGAAGGCCCTGCCCGCCGCCCGCATTGATAATGGCGCGGACCTGAAAGCCTTCGCCTTCGCCGCCGCCGCGAAGGCCGAGGCCGACAAGAAGGCGGAGGAGGCCAAGAAGGCGGCGGACGACGCCAAGAAAGCCGACGACGCGAAGAAGGCAGCCGAGAAGAAGCCGGACGCGCCGAAGGCTCCTGAAAAGAAGGACGACAAGAAAGAAGACGCGAAGAAAAAGAAGAAGCAGCCGTAACCGTCACCGCCACCACATTCTCACGTCAACGGGCCGACCTTGAGGTCGGCCCGTTTGCTTTGAAGCATGGACGCCATCGCCCGCGCAAACCACCGCGGGCAGGAGTCTTTAGCCCAGCGCCTCGATTGCCGCCTTCGTCTGCGCCAGTTTGACATGCCAGTCGGCGAGCCGTTGCTTGTGCTCGTCTAGCACGGCGGGCGGGACTTTCTGCGCGAAGCTCGGGTTGGCGAGCTTCTGCTCCACCTTCTCAATCTCGGCCTGAATCTTTGCCAGTTCCTTCGTGAGTCGCGCGCGCTCAGCCTCCACGTCCACGAGGCCGTCGAGCGGCAGGTAAAGCTCGCCCAGCTTGGTGAACGCGGTGGGGGTGCCTTTCCTCGGCGCATAGTTCGAGTCAAGTTCCAGTGACTCGGCACTGAGGAGGAGGCGAAGCACTTCGGCTTCGCGTGAGTCGAGCTGGCCGACGGGCTTGAGGGTGAACTTGCCCTTCTTCCCCGCGCCGATGTTGAACTGCGTCTTGAGGTTGCGGCCCTGCGTGACGAGCTCGAACTTCGCATTCGCAAACGTCTCCACGGTATCGTCGAGGCCCCACGCTTCCTTCTCGTCGTCGGAGAGCGGCTTGGGCCAGCGGGCGAACATGATGGTCCGGCCGCCCTGCTCTTCCGGCATGTCCGCCGAGTAACCCATCCCGTGCCAAAGCTCCTCCGTGATAAAGGGCAGCAGCGGGTGGAACATCCGCAGCAGGTGCGAGAGGGCGAAATCAATTACTGCGACCTTGTTCGCCTTGAGCGCCGCGTCTTCGCCGAAGAAGGCGGCCTTGCTCGCCTCCACATACCAGTCGCAATACTCGCTCCAGAAGAAGCGGTAGAGCGATTGCACGGCGGTGGCGAAGTTGTAGCTAGCCAGCGCGTCGCTCACCTCGCGGATGGCGAGGTCGAGGCGGAGGAGAATCCAACGGTCGTCGCTGGAGAGCAGCGCGGCGGTGATTTCGCCCTGCACTTCGCCGCCCTGCATCTGGCGGAACCGGCAGGCGTTCCAGAGCTTGTTGCAGAAGTTGCGGCCCAGCTCCACGTCCTTCTCGTCGAAAAGCACGTCCTGACCGAGCGGCGCGCTGCGCATGGTGCCGAAGCGGAGGGCGTCCGCGCCGTATTGGCTGATGAGCACGAGCGGATCGGGCGAATTGCCGAGCGTCTTCGACATCTTGCGTCCCTGCTTGTCGCGGATGATGCCGGTGAAATAGACGTTCTTGAACGGCAGCTCGTCCATGAACTCGTAGCCCGCCATGATCATGCGCGCGACCCAGACGAAGATGATGTCCGGCCCGGTGACGAGGTCGGTGGTTGGATAAAACTTGCGCAGCGTGTCGGTCTTCTCCGGCCAACCCATCGTGGCGAACGGCCACAGCCACGAGCTGAACCACGTGTCGAGCACATCGGGGTCTTGCTGCCACCCTTCGCCCTGCGGCGCTTCAAGTCCGCAATGCACTTCGCCGCCGCGATACCACACCGGCACGCGGTGCCCCCACCAAAGCTGCCGGCTGATGCACCAGTCCTGAATGTTCGTCAGCCAGTGGTCGTAAACTTTCGTCCAGCGGTCGGGATAAAACTTCATCTGCCCCTCGGCCACGCTCGCCTTTGATTGCGCGACGGCGGGGTATTTCAGAAACCATTGCTCGCTCAAGCGCGGCTCAATCGGCACATCGGCGCGCTGGCTGAAACCGACGTTGTTCTCGTAAGGCTTCTCTTCGATGAGCACGCCCTGTTCGCGCAGCAACTCCACGGCGACTTTTCGAGCCTGAAACCGCTCGAGTCCGGCTAGTGGCCCACCCGCAAGGGTGTTCATCGTGCCGTCCGCGTTCATGATGTCCACGACCGGCAGCTTGTGGCGCGCTCCGATCTCGAAGTCCGCCTTGTCGTGCGCGGGCGTCACCTTCAGCACACCGGTGCCGAACTCGAAATCCACATGGTCATCGGCGATGATCGGGATGAGCTTCTGCGCGCGCGGCAATTCCGCGGGCAACGGCCGCACGATGTGCTGACCGATGAGATGCGCGTAACGCGGGTCCTTCGGGTTCACGGCCACGGCGGTGTCGCCGGGGATCGTCTCCGGCCGCGTGGTGGCGATGGTGAGCCAAACACGACCCTCTGAATCCGTCATCGGGCCGTTTGGTCGCGCCGCCCCCTCACCCTGACCCTCTCCCCCGGTGGGGGAGAGCGGATTCGTTGCGGGCGAGGTCTGCGCGCTGTCTTCTCCCTCGCCCCGCTCGGGGGAGAGGGCCGGGGTGAGGGGGTGCGGGCCACCCTTCGCCGGTGAGCCATCCACTTCCACCGCCTCCACCTTGAAGTGATACATGAAGCCCTTCTGCGACTTCATTTCGACTTCCTCGTCGGAGAGCGCGGTCTGCGAGGCGGGGCACCAGTTCACCATTCGCTTGCCGCGATAAATGAGGCCCTTCTTGTAAAGCTCCACGAACACCTTCTGCACGCAGCGCGAATACTCCGGATCCATCGTGAACCGCTCACGCGTCCAGTCGCACGAGCAGCCGAGCTTCTTGAGTTGGTTGATGATGATGCCGCCGTGCTTTTCTTTCCACGACCAGACGCGCTCCAAAAAATTCTCGCGACCGAGATCGTATTTGGTCAGGCGCTCCTCTTTCTTCAATGCCTTCTCCACCTGCACCTGCGTGGCGATGCCCGCGTGATCGGTGCCGGGCAGCCAGAGAACTTCCTTGCCGTCCATCCGCGCCTTGCGGGCGAGGATGTCCTGGATGGTGTTGTTGAGCACGTGCCCCATGTGGAGCATGCCGGTGACGTTCGGCGGCGGGATGACGATGGAGTAGGCCGGGCGCTCGTCGGTGACGCGCGCGGCGTCAGCGGTGAAGCAGCCCTGCTTCACCCAGAAGTCATACCATTTGTCCTGCACGGACTGCGGCTCGTAGGCTTTGGAAATCTCGGTCATGTCAAAAGAGGTTTAACCACGGATGGACACGGATGGACACGGATAAAGCAAAAACTCAAACGACGATGCGCTCCCACTCCAGGCGTGCGTGCTTCAAGTTCAGAATCAGGCCGATGCGGAGCTTCGACTTGCGAAGGTAGTTTATCATCTTGCCACGCTCGTGGTCGGTGATGCGGTCAATCGTCTTGGCATCCACGATGACCAAATCGTAGGCAATCAAGTCCGGGACGTATTCGCCAACGAGAACACCCTTGAACAACACCGGATACCGCTTCTGCTGGTCGCAGGGGATTCCCCGCAGCTTGAACTCCACGACCATCGCGTTCTCGTAAATCTTCTCGTGCAGGCCGTGGCCAACCTCGTTCAGCACCTCAAACGCACACCCAAGAATCTGATGCGTCTCTTCCTTGAGCAGCAGCTTGGCATTCTCCGGGTAATGCAAGTCGGGTTTTGAATCCGTGTCCATCCGTGTCCATCCGTGGTTAAAATCACTTCTTCAGCAGTGCATACTCCATGCTGTCAACCAGCGCTTGGAGGCTCGCTTCGATGATGTTCTCGCTCACGCCCACGGTGCCCCACTCGCGCTTGCCGTCGGTGGAGGTGATGAGCACGCGGGTCTTTGCGCCGGTGCCGGCCACGCCGTCGAGGATGCGGACTTTGTAGTCGGTAAGCGTGACCTTCTTGAGCTGCGGGAAGGACTTGGCCAGCGCGCGGCGGAGCGCGCCGTCGAGCGCGTTTACCGGGCCGTCGCCCTCGGCGACTTCGTGGTGCACCTCGTCTCCGACGCGCACTTTCACCGTGGCTTCGTTGGTCGAAGTCTTCCGGTTGCCGCGCATCGAGACGTGGTAATCGTCCACGGTGAAGAGCAACTCCGGGTTGTGGTCGAGGATGCCGCGGATGAGCAGCGCGAGCGAAGCCTCGGCGGCCTCGTATTCGTAACCCGCGTGCTCCAGCTCCTTCACGCGGTCGAGGATCTGCTTCGTCTCCGGCGCGCCGTCGGCCAGCTTGAAGCCGAGGTCGCGCGCCTTGAGCAAGATGTTGCTGCGGCCGGAGAGGTCGCTCACGAGGATGTTGCGCTCGTTGCCCACCAGCGCAGGTTCAATGTGCTCGTAGCTAGACGCGAGCTTTTGCACCGCGTTGACATGCGCGCCGCCCTTGTGCGCGAAGGCGGAAGATCCAACCCACGGCTGCCGCGGGTTGTGGCGCAGGTTCGCCACTTCATCCACGAAGAGGGAAAGCTCCTTCAACTTGCGCAGCGACGTGGCGGACAAGCACGTCTTGCCCATCTTCAATTCCAGGCACGGAATGACGCTCGTCAGGTTGCAATTGCCCGTGCGCTCGCCGTAGCCGTGGATGGTGCCCTGCACCTGGACCGCGCCGGCCTCGATGCTCGCCAGCGCGTTCGCGACGCCGAGGCCGATGTCGTCGTGCGTGTGGATGCCCACGCGGCAGTTCAATCGGCCAGCAGCAGCCTTCGTGATGGCGGCGACTTCGCCTGGCAGGCAGCCGCCGTTCGTGTCGCACAGCACGACCATGTCCGCGCCCGCTTGCTCGGCGGCTTGCCACGTCGCGAGGGCGTATTCGGGGTCGAGCTTGTAGCCGTCGAAGCCATGCTCGGCGTCGTAGATGACGAACTTCCCGTGGTCCTTCAGGTAACGCACGGTGTCGCCGATCATGCCGAGGTTTTCATCCGGCGTGCAGCGCAGGACTTCCCTCACGTGCAGCATGGAGGTCTTGCCGTAGATGGTGACGACGGGCGTCCCCGCCTCGATGAGCAGGCGCACTTGGTCATCGCTTTCCACAGCCACGCCCTTCTTTCGCGTGGAGCCGAACGCGGCGAGCTTGGCGTGCTTGAACTTGCGGCGCTTGGCCTGCGCGAAGAACTCGATGTCCTTCGGATTGCTGCCCGGCCAGCCGCCCTCGATGTAGTGAATCCCGAAGGCATCAATGCGCTCGGCGATGCGGAGCTTGTCCGCGACCGAGAAGTTGACGCCTTCACCCTGCGAGCCATCTCGGAGGGTCGTATCGTAGAGTTCGACAGCTGGTTTCATCACAGCCCGCCGCAGCGGGAGCGTGTTTTCTACGGGAATGCCGGGGAGGTAGCAAATCCCAAAAGCCTGCTTCCGGCTGGCCGGGTGAATTGCCCTCTCGCTCGCGGCGTGCACATCTCGCCACAAATGCTGATCGGCACCACCCGCAAGACTGCTTCACCCCCGCTGGCCTGCCTAGATCCCGTGAAGCGCCGCGAGTTCCTCCGAGTGGGACTGTCGGGCTTTGCGAGCCTTTCGCTGCCGGGCCTTTTGCGATTGCGGGCGCAGGCGGCTCCCTCGAAGCGCGAGCGACGTGCGGTCATTCTAGTCTGGTTGCGCGGCGGCCTGTCGCACCTCGACACTTACGATCCCAAGCCCAACGCCCCCGAGGAGTATCGAGGAGTCTTCCGGCCCATAGCCACGCGCGTGCCGGGCATGAACCTCACCGAGTTGCTGCCGCTCCATGCGAAGCTCGCGGACAAGTTCACGCTCGTCCGCTCCTTCTCGCACAACGGCGGCGGCCATCCCGCCGGCTCTCTCCAGATGCTCACGGGCGACCCTGACCCGCAGGACAAGCCCAAGCCCATTTACCCGGACTGGATGACGGCGGCGAACTACGTCCTCGCCGACCGCACGCGGCGAATTCCCAACTGCGTCGGCGTGAATGGCATCACGCGCTACGACAGCTTCACCATCACGGGCAACGCCTACTTGGACCCGGCCTACTCGCCTTTCATGGTCACCGGCGATCCGAACGACCCGAAGTTCGAGGTGCAGAACATCGGGCTGAAGGACGCCGCGCAGTCCGCCCGGCTCAACGACCGACTCACGCTCAAGCAACGCCTCGACACACTCGCCCGCGAGGCCGACCGCTCCGGCGTGATGCGCGCCGTGGATGACTTCGAAGCGCAGGCGCTCAACCTCCTCACCAGCCCCGAGGCACGCGACGCGTTCGACCTGAACAAAGAGGACGCCCGCACCCGCGACCGCTACGGCCGCCACCAGTGGGGCCAGCAATGCCTGCTCGCGCGGCGGCTCGTCGAGGCCGGCGTGGAAATCATCACCCCCACGTTCGACGGCCCACTCTGTGGTCGCGTCGGCAACTGGGACGACCACGCGGTGAATCACCACGTCTTCGACGCCCTTCAGTTCCGCGCGCCCTACTTCGATCAGGCCGTGTCCGCGCTCATCAAAGACCTCTACGCGCGCGGCCTCGACCGGCGTTGCCTCGTCGTCGTCTCCGGTGAGTTCGGCCGCACCCCGCGCATCACGAACGTCGCCAGCAGCGGCGGCGGTGTGGCGAGCCGGCCCTTGGGCGTCGTGCAACCGGGCCGTGACCACTGGCCGCGCGCCTTCTCGAATCTTTGGTCCGGCGGCGGCATTCAGACTGGCGGCATCATCGGCGCGAGCGACAAGCGCGGCGAGGATGTGATCGAGCGCCGTCTCGGCCCCGGCGATTTCCTCGCGACGCTCTACCATCACCTCGGCATCAACGCGGAGGAGATCAGCATCCCCGACTTCACCGGTCGCCCCGTGCCGCTGCTCTTCCGCAGCGGCCAGCCGATTGCCGAGTTGCAAGGCCGCGCCTGATTTCCAACAGCGCATCGGCCACGCTTTGACTTGCCGACAGCCTGCGGGCAACCTTCCTGCGCGATGTCCTTCAAGCTCGTTTTCCTCGGCACTGGCACCTCCAACGGCGTGCCAGCCATCGGCAAGGAACATGCCCCCACATTCCTCGCCAACCAGAAGAACCACCGCACTCGTCCCTCCATCTACGTCGAGACGCCTCACGCCCGCCTCGTCGTGGACACCACGCCGGAGTTCCGCATCCAATGCCTCCGCGAGCGCATCACGCGACTCGACGCCGTGCTAGTCACTCACGCGCACGCCGACCACATCATGGGCATGGACGACTGCCGCCGCTTCTGTCAGCTCGCCGGGGAGAAGCCTCTGCCCATCCACGCCAGCGCGGCGACGATGGCGCATCTCCGCCGCATTTTCCTCTACGCCTTCCACGACGGCCCGCACTCGGAAGGCTACTTCATCCCGGCCCCGCGCGTGTTCAACGGCCCGTTTGAAATCGGCGACCTGCGCATCACGCCGCTACCGCTGCCGCACGGAAAAACGCCCTGCCACGGCTTCCTCTTCGAGCAGGGCGGTCGCAAGCGGCTCGCCTATTGCAGCGACTGCAAGGAAGTGCCGGACGAAGTCATCGCCCAGATTCGCGGCGGGGAAATCGTCGTGCTCGACGCGCTGCGCAAGACGCCGCACTGGACGCACATGAGCCTCGACGAAGCGCTCACCGCCGCCCGGCGCATCAACGCCGGCCAGACTTACCTCACGCACCTGACCGACGGGTATGACCACGATCTCGACCAGGCGGAGATGCCGCCGAGCGTGTCGCTGGCGTGGGATGGATTGAGGGTCGAACTATGAAACGTGTGGCGTGTTGTGTGTTGCGTGCTCTGAGCCGGCCTGCCGGACGACTCGGGCAACACGCCACACGCAACACGCATCATGCGGCCCGTCTGCTGGCAGTTTTCCTTCTCTCCATCGCCTCCATCTGCCCCGCCGCCCCCGGCGACTCCGCCATCGTCCTCTACAACAGCTCGGTCGAGGACTCCAAGTCCGTCGCCTCGCACTACTTCACTGCGCGCGGCGTGCCGGCGAACCAGCTCATCGGCCTTCCGCTGCCGACCAGCGAGACGATGACGCGCAAGGAATTCCGCGAGCAGTTGCAGGAGCCGCTGTTGAAGGCGCTCAGCGAGCGCGGGCTGTGGAAGCTCCGTGCGGACGCCACCACGCGAGAGTTCAACCTGACCAACGCACCTGCGGTCACCGAGTCGCATATCCGCTACCTCGTCCTCTGCTTCGGCGTGCCGTTGAAAATCACGCGCGACAACTCACTCGCCGAGGCCAGCGCGGAGAAGCTCCAGCCCGAACTCCGTCGCAACGAAGCCGCCGTGGATAGCGAGCTCGCCGCGCTCCCGCTCGCCCTCGGTCGCCACCAGCTCACGAGCGCGCTCCCGAACCGCAACTACGCGGCGACCAACATCGCAACACTTCATCCGACCAACGGCATCCTCCTCGTCGCGCGGCTAGACGGCCCGATCGCCGCCATCGCGCGCGGTCTTGTGGACAAGGCGCTCGTCGCTGAGCGCGACGGGCTGTGGGGCCGCGCCTACTTCGACGCGCGCGGCATCCGCGACGGCGGCTACCTGGCTGGCGACGAGTGGCTGCGCAAGGCGGCGGACGTGGTGAGGCGCTTCGGCTTCGAGACTGCGCTCGACGACACGCCGGCGACGTTCTCCGCCGGCTTTCCTCTCAGCCAAGTCGGCCTTTACGCGGGCTGGTATGACGGCAACGTGTCCGGCCCGTTCGCACGCAACTCGGTCGAGTTCATGCCCGGCGCGGTGGCGTATCACCTGCACTCGTTCAGCGCGCACACGCTGCGCTCGGCGGACAAGAACTGGTGCGGCCCGCTGCTCGCGAAGGGCGCGACCGCCACGATGGGCTGCGTGGATGAGCCGTTCCTCGCCGGCACGCCGGACCTCGGCGTCTTCTTCCATCGGCTCACAGCGGCGGGCTGGACGTTTGGCGAAGCGGCTTACGCGGCGCAGGGTTCGCTCTCATGGCAGACCACCATCGTCGGCGACCCTCTCTACCAGCCGTTCGGACGGCACCCGGGCGAGATGCACGCGGGCCTGCTCAAGCGCCGCAACCCCGTCGTCGCATGGTCGCACCTGCGGGTGGTGAACCTAAACCTTGCGCAAGGCACGTCCGCCGCGGAGATGGTCGGCTACTTGAACGAGCAGGCGGAAACGAAGTCCAGCGCGGTGCTGCTGGAGAAACTCGGCGACCTGCAACTCAAGTTGGAGAAGCCGGATCTCGCTATTGAAGTGTGGGACAAGGCGCTCGCGAACCAACCCACGCAGCAACAGCGCGTCCGTCTGCTCGTCGCCCGCGCCGAGCAACTCACAAAGCTGGGCCGCGAAATCCCCTCACTCGTCGCATGGCAGGAACTGGCCGCCTTGCTGCCGCCTTCGCCCGAGCTGACGCGCGTGAAGCAGCGCTTGGAGGAGCTGGAGTTGAAGCTCAAGCCGAAGAAGTAAACTCAGGCCACGCTCAAGTGCCCCAACGCGAGCAATCCGTAGAATGTGTATTCCGCGTCGAGGTGGTCATCCGCCCAGTGACCGTGGAAGCCGCCTTCCGCTGACCAGAGCGAGTCCACGAAGTCGAGACAGCGCTCGCGTTGCGCGGCAGTGAGATGGCGGTCGAGGCTCGCGAGCGCGTGGAGCGCGGTGGCTGTTGAAAGCAAGTCTGGCATCGGCCCGCCGGGCACGGCGGTGAAGCCGCCTTGCGGATGCAGCCGCGCGAGGAGCCAGTCGCCAACGGCAGGATTCAACGGCAAGTGCAAATGTCGCAGCAGCGTAACCGCGCCGGCAGTGGGATTCGTCGAGCCGACCGGCAAGCCGGGCGAGTTGTTCCAAGCGTGGTCGGGCGTCTCCAGCAGCTTGAGGCTCTGCACGATGCTCAACGGTCGCGGCGGAAACTTGCCGAGGTCCTGATACGCACCGAGCGCGAGGAAGGAGCCGTAGGCGTTGCCGTGCTTCTTCTTCGTGTCGTTGTCATAGCCACCGTCAGGTTTGCGAAACGCCTCGAGCTGCGAGAGCAACGCCTTCGCCAGACCAGCGGGCATCCGCTTCTTGCCAAGCGATGCCCAGCAGCGCGCGAGCGACGTGAGATGAACCAAGTCCAGCCCTTCGCCCTCGCCGAACGTCCGCAGCCACGACTCCAACTTCGCGTCGGGAAACTCAGCTTGCAGCGCCTCGCAGCCGTTCAGCGTGAAGACCGTGTAGTAGAGGTCAGGCCGGTCCGAGCGGTCACGCCCCGCGCCGTCGGCAGTCCACTGGCGGCGGTAAAAGTCGCCCACGAGGCCGGCGGAATCGCCGAGCAACTGCGCGCCGAGCCGGGCGACTTGGAGGAGTTCGATGCGGACGCTCACGGGCCAAGCATCGGATGAACCGCGTGGCGAGTCAGGCAGATTTCTTCCGATGGCTCGGGGCTTGATGCCATTCTGCCAGTCGCGCACACTGCGCCCACTCGACCATGAAACGCATTCTCTCGCTCCTGCTGCTCACCATCGCGCTCACCGCTCGCGCCGCTGACGAGTTCAAGATCACCCCCTACCACGAGGTCCAGCCCGGCGTGCCGCAGGGCAAGCTAATCAAGATGCCCGAGTGTCACAGCAAGGTCTTCACGAACACCGTGCGCGACTGGTGGGTTTATGTGCCCGCGCAATACAAGGCGGAGAAGCCCGCGTGCGTGATGGTCTTTCAGGACGGTCACGATTACGTGGGGCTGAAGGGCAACTGGCGCGTGCCGACGGTCTTCGACAATCTCATCGCCAAGGGCGAGATGCCCGTGACCATCGCGATCCTCATCAACCCCGGCCACGAAGTCGGTCGCGCCAAGCCGGAGAGTGCCTGGCGCGTGAGCAATCGCAGCTTCGAGTATGACTCGCTCGGCGACCGCTACGCGCGCTTCCTGCTGGAGGAGATATTGCCCGAGGTGGCCAAGCAGTATTCCCTCACCACGAACCCCGAGGGCCGCGCCATCTGCGGCGCGAGCAGCGGCGGCATTTGCTCGTGGACCGTCTGCTGGGAGCGGCCCGACCAGTTCCGCAAAGCGCTCACAACCATCGGCAGCTACACGAACATCCGGGGTGGCCACGTCTATCCCGCGCTCGTCCGCAAGACCGAGCGCAAGCCCATCCGCGTCTCCATCCAGAGCGGCGTGGACGACGTGAAGAACCAGTTCGGCGACTGGTCACTGTGCAACCAGCAGATGGCCTCCGCGCTCAAATTCGCCGGCTACGACGTGCGCTTCGACTTCGGCGAAGGCGCGCACAACAGCAAGCACGGCGGCAGCATCTTTCCCGACGTGCTCAAGTGGCTCTGGCGCGACTATCCGAAGTGAGCCGGTCTCTTCTCCTCCCATGAGCACCGACAAGAAACTTTCCGGCAAAGTCGCCGTCATCACCGGCGCGAGCAAAGGCTTGGGCAAGGCAATGGCGCTCGCCTTCGCCGATGCCGGCGCACGACTCGCGCTCGTCTCCCGCGACACGAAGCTGCTCGCCGAAGTCCAAGCCGCCTGCCGCGAACGTGCTGCAGAAGCCGAAACCTACCAGGTGGACGTGACCAGCGAGGCGCAGGTGGAGAAGCTGCGGCAGGACGTGCTCGCCCGCTTCGGCAAAGTGACCATCCTCGTCAACAACGCCGGCATCAACATCCGCAAGCCCGTCACGGACTTCTCGCTCGCCGAGTGGCACCAGGTCCTCGACACGAACCTGACCAGCGTGTTCCTCCTGTGCCGCACGTTCGTGCCGCACATTGAGACCGGCTGCGGTCGCATCATCAGCCTTGCCTCGATGATGGCGCACATCTCCATCGCGCATCGCGTGCCTTATTCCGCGAGCAAGGCGGGCATCATGGGCCTCACGAAGTCGCTCGCGCTCGAACTCGCAGCGAAGGGAATCACCGTCAACGCCATCAGCCCCGGTCCATGCTCGACGGAGATCAACACGCCCATCCTGAACAACCCGGAGTTGCTCGCCAAGTTCACCGCGCAACTTCCCGTGGGTCGCTTCGGCAAGCCCGAGGAAGTCGCCGCGCTGGCCGTCTTCCTCGCGTCCGGTGACTCCGGCTTCATCACCGGCACCGACGTGGTGATTGACGGCGGCTGGATGGCGCAATGAGCGACCTCATGGAAGCCTCCGATCTGATCAGCGTTCCCCCGGCGAGCGGCAAGGCGCTCTGGTCCGGACGCCTGCAACGCTTCGGCCAGAGGGGATTAACCCTGGTCCTGCTCGCGATCGCCGCGCTGTGGATGCACGAGCTGTTCACGGACCCGGCGATTCGTCAGGCCTGGAAGCTCAAGGTTTTGATGGTCCTCATTCCGCTGGGAGTGCTCGCCGCGCTGTCGCTCGGCGTCGCGTGGGTGCTGCACCGATTGGCCGGGGAGAAGCGCTGAGGTGGTGGGCCCGACCGGATTCGAACCGGTAACCAAGCGCTTAGGAGTCGCCTGCTCTAACCATTGAGCTACGAGCCCAACTTGCTTAATTAAAGGTTTTTACGATCCGCGTTAGAACCGTGGATGGCAAATCTGATACCGCCATGTGATACTGCTTACAAAGAACCAATGTCCGACAACCCTTCACAGTGGAAAAAAACCCCGGCGGCAAACTTGGTTCGCTACGAGCCATCAGGCATTTATTTTGCGCGGGTCAGAGTGGGCGGCAAGTTAATTCGCCAGTCGCTCAAGACCGATGTCCTGAGCGTCGCCCATCTCCGGCAACCCAGCCAATGGTGTGCTCCTTGCCATGATTGCTGGGGCAGGGGCAGGCGTAGAAGCGGACCATTTGATCGTCGAATTCAAAGTCCTTGGCGCCAGGTTCGGTCAGGGCCAGCACGCAAGTGCCGTTCGCAGCGGCGCGGAACTGTTTCCAGAGCTTGCTGTCCGGTCCTTCCCAGAAATCGTGTTTGCCGGCGAGAACAAGGGCCGCCTCACCTTCGAATTTTCCAAGGATCTTCACAGCCCGCTCGATCTGGGCTTGGGTGAGAGTGGTTTTATCGAACAAGTCGCCTGCGACGACGATGAAATGCGCCTTGCGGTCGTTGGCGGTAGTCACCATCCGTTCGAGCGCGGCGTAACGTTCCCCGATCAGGCGTTTCCGGGCAGTTTCCGGGTATTGGTTGAAGGAAAGACCGATGTGGTTGTCGGCGGTGTGGAGAATGCGGAGGCTCATGGTGAGGTTGACTCTATTTGGTGGACACGGGAGAGGGACATGGGGTGCCAGCAGTTCCAGCCAGGGCACCGGCAGGACCGCCTCACCGTAGAACGCGCCAGCCAATTGGCCGTAAACAGCGCCAGTGGTGTCCGCATCGTCGCCGAGGTTCACAGTGCTGTCCTGGACCAACTCCTCGTAGTCTTCGTGGCCGACTTGGGAGACGGAGTGCGGGATCATGACGCGGAGCCGGGGGATGATTTGACCGACCAACATTTCTTCGCCTTGAAGGGACACGGTATTCCTTTCGAGGTTGGGGTTGGGGAGAACGAGCCCCCGTCTTTGTGGAAGACAGGGCTGATCGTTGACGGGAGGGGCCGGCGTTCAACAGTTAAACGCCGGTTCCTGTCATTACATTATCCCACCAAATCGAACACTACAGCAGTCCGGGAGGGGACACGAAGGTGATTTTCACGTCATGGCAAAGTTTGACAACTAATGGTTGGAAGCTACCTTCCCGGCATGGCCACCAAAACAGCCAACATCGCCCTCACCGATGAACTCGACGCCTTCGCCCGAATTGACATGGCGACGGGTGGGTTCGGCAACTTCAGCGAGTATGTCCGGGATCTCCTCCGCCATCGCCGCCAGCAGCGGATCGAGGAGGATCTGGCCGATATCCGCGAAGCGATGAAGGAAGCGCCCGTGGGTGAGCCACCGCCAGCGATGATGCGCGAACTGTCCCGACTGCGCCGCTCTTCACGGCGGTCGAAGTGAAAATCGTCTTCGACACCAGCGTGGTTCTGGCCGGCATTGGCTGGCGTGGTGAAGCCTACCAGTGCCTCGTCATGGTGGCCCGGCGGCGGCTGATCGCCTACGCCACGACCGCGACCATCACTGAGGCGAGAGACAAGGCGGAAGAGTTGGCTGCTGCTGGCCGCTTCCCCCATGACTCCAAGCCGATGCTGAACTGGTATCTCGCCAACGTGCGGACCATCGAACCGGCACCATTGGGCAAACAGCGCTCGCGCGATGCCAATGATGATCCGATTCTGGCGTGTGCGCTGGGCGCGGGAGCCCGGATCGTGACAGCTTACGACAAAGACCTGCTCGACATGGGCAAGCCGTTTGGAATTGAGATCATCAAGCCGACAGAACTGCTGCGACGACTCAAGGTGTAGATGCCTGCCTGCACCGGCGAACCGACCGGTGACCGGCTGCCGATCGCCTGGCCGAGCTGGAGGCGGTGCTGCAGAGCGAACTGCAACGCTTCTGGCATGACGCCCGGCGCGGGCACTCCCTCGTCTTCGACTGGCTGCTGGCTCAAGCAAACGCTTCTTCCAGAGCCGTTATACCACTCAATTAACGTAGTTGTTATAAAGGGTGTTTTGAAGTGGTGCCAGAGGGCGGAATTGAACCGCCGACCAAAGGCTTATGAGTCCTCTGCTCTACCGCTGAGCTACTCTGGCGAACCAACTATTCTGCAACTACTTGGGACGAAAACGGCATGGTGATAAACTTACCATTGTCACCCGGAAATGTAACCGTATGCTTCAGGGATGGTTTCCGATCAGGCCCAGAGCAACGGTGAGTCCCGCACCCCTGTCTTCGACAAGGTTGGTGAGAATTTGTATAGCCATCGTTCATCGAGAACATATTACGCGCTGCTAAAAAGGGCCGACAAGCAATTTCGCTGATCGCTGAAGACGCAGGATCGAGCGCTGGCCCTCCGGCGCCTAGCAGAACTCCGGGGGAAGATTGGCGCCCTCTCGACCTCGGAGGACAGCAGGTTGCCGTGGGTAAAAATCGCGGCCAAGTGGCTCGACACGGTCCTCCGCCTCCTCGTCAACGAAGCCATGCGCGTCGAACGCCATGAAGTCCTCCAAGCCCAACCCTACGAGCGCACCGCCACCCGCCAGCGTAAAACGACAATTACCCTTCCCCTCGACGACAACTAAAATTCCCTAGTCGAGGGAAGCGCGTTGGCGGGCTGGCCGGGCGGTTTAGAAAACCGCTGGTGCAGACTGCTGGCGAATGATCAACCAGCAACAACTGACTCGGCTCGTCACCGAGTTCAAACGGGAAGGGAACCTGAGCATGAGTGCGATGAAGGCGGGGATGGACCCCAAGACGGCGCGGAAGTATGTGAAGTCTGGGGCGGTGGCGTTGGCGGCGCGTGGGCCGCGCCCGTGGCGCACGCGGACGGATTCGCTGAACGCGGCGTGGGCACGGGCGGAGGGGTATTTGCGGGCGGCCCCCGAGCTGGAGGCCACGGCGTTGTTTGAGCATCTGCTGGAGACGGCGGGGGATGCGCTCAAGGAAGGGCAGTTGCGGACGTTCCAGCGGCGGGTGCGGCAGTGGCGGCTGGAACACGGGCCGGATCCCGAGGTGATCTTCGCGCAGGAACATCGTCCGGGCGAGGTGCTACAGGTGGACTGGACGCACGCCAAGGAACTGGGCGTGACCATCGCCGGCCAGCCGCTGGATCATCGGTTCTGCCACGTGGTGCTGCCGTATTCCAACTGGCAGTGGGCGACGCGGTGCCAGTCGGAGTCGCTGCTCTCGGTG
>SXTU01000259.1 GCA_005791875.1 Verrucomicrobiales bacterium | reverse complement strand
TGGCAGGTGCGCCTTCAACTTTTCCGCGTCGAAGTTTTTCCAGTCTTTGTCCTTAAAGTAATCATAGAATTTGCGGATGCGGTCTGCCGCGGCCGCCATCGCTGCATTGTCCCCCGAGTGATAAACGTAGAACTCCTCGGTCGACAGGAGTTTCTCAAAGACATTGCGGTCTTCCTTGAGGATGTGCTCCACCAACATATCCGCCTCCGCGACCAACCGTGCTGTCGTCGTTGGGTGGGAGTAATTCCCGCCGAACCGCTTGTTATCCTTGAAAATGGGAAGCAAGGCAGCATAGCCAAAGAACTCCCTGAAAAACCGCAATTTACGGATCGGCAGGTCGGTAAAGCTGTCCACATTTTTGAGATCAATACCTGCATCAATGTAGTAAAGCATGTCCCTGGCTTTCAGCAGGCGCAGCACTTCACGCTGGTAATCTTCCCGCGTGTTGAGCCGGTTGCTCTTGGCCGCCTCCACCAACTGCTTGTCGGGACTGCTGTCCGTCAGCGCATAGGCGATGGAGTAACTGGCATCATACGGTGAAAGCATTTTCCGCCCGTGCGCATCTGCCTGCCCTGCGCCGAATTCAGAACGATAAACGAAATCTGAACGCAAAATGAAGGTTTGAATGATCTTGTTAAAGGCCTGCTCATTTCCCAGTTCTTGAATAAACGACTTCATCAAGCTGGTGTTCTCGGCTCTTTCCTCGGATGTCGGGCTGCGTTCGAGGATTTTGGTGAAAAGGAGGTCCACGAATTCAGCGAGCGTCGAGTCGGCTAATGGCGGCTGTTTGAGTTGTTCCTGCTTGAACTCCTCCTCCCAACTCGCGGTGCACTTGGCGATGATGGCGGCATAGGTGTCGCCAGCCTGGCGATGTTTCTGGAGTGCTGTGCGAATGATCGCCAGTTCCGCTTCGACGGGAGGCTTCGGCGCTCTGGCCACGGTGGCCTTCGGTATGCGCGTGAGAAGTCTATCCATGTAGTCGCGCATGTATGTCAGGCGAAAGCGGATGTTCTCTTCTCTTACGCCAGAGATAAACCACTCCCGTTCGCATAGGGTCATCAGCGCTTCGGCCTGCATTTCGCCATTGGGAGAATGTCTCTGCATGGCGGACTTGATTTCACTCATGTCATGTGGCGAATTAAAACCAGCAACATCGGCATTTGGCTTTTTGATGGGCTTCCCCTGCGCGTCTGTTGTCTTTGTCGGCTCAAGTTTTAAGGCGACAAATTTGGGCAGCAAAGCCTCGTGTTTGTCCTTAAAGAGTTCACGCAGCAATGGCTCGATGTTGCTCTTCAAATAGCTTTGGCGAGCAGCCATGATTTCCCCGTGCGCCCATTCCCGCTCCATGACTTTGTTATACACGGGCAGCGATTTGTTCCTCTTCGACAGCGTCAACAGGTATGCCGAGAATTCCCTGGCATTGGTGGCCATTGTCAGGAAGTGCCCGCTATCCAGCGTGGTGGTGTCGTAATAGCGAACCCCGCTGTGGGTCGGGAGCAGGAAGGGATTGGTTAGGTTGATGCGCATAAACGGACGCCCACTCCCCCCGATGATTGACTTCCTTTTCCCGTCACAGTCTTTTGTCTTATTGACTCCCAGCAAACGGTTGAACTTCGCGTCGAAGATGAATTCGCTGATCAGCCAGCGGCGGTCGGGCGTGAAGCCGGGCAGAGCCTTGTATTGGCCGGAGAACAATTTCTCATGGTCCACCACGTTGCCGTATTCAGGCTTGCGCAGCTTGTCTTCGAGCTTCGATGCGTTGTGCTTCCCCAATTCCTTTCCCATCCACTCCGTCAGCAAATTGCGTTCGGCCTCCGTGGGTTGTTTCTTTTTCTTCGGCGGCATCTCGCCGATGTGGACCTGTTCGACGACGCGGTTCAGCAAATCGAGCCGCGCATCCAGCGAAAGGCTCGCCAGATTATCCAGCCGGACATCGCCTTTGTGATTATCGGCGTCGTGGCAGGAGATGCAGTGAGTATCGAGAAACGACGCAGCCACTGGCGTGACGCGGAACGGCTCGGAGGGAGTGGGAGCACCGAATGAACTCGCCGTGAGCAGACTGAAGACCAAGCCGAAGGTGTTGCGCAGAATCATGATCAAATCACGCTAGGAAGTTCCGGATAGGTCCTGTTTGTTCGATTTTCAAGCCAAGGTCGGGGTCGCCGTAGTGTCTGATGGGATTTCCGTGGGCGTTGAGGAGGGTGGTGTAAAAATTGCCGAGCGTCTTGTGGCCGGGCTTGCCCCAGTAGGGCAGGCGCACGTAGCGGTTGCCGAGCGCGAGTTTGGTGTTCGCGCCGGAGAGAACGACGAACGGGAACTCGTCGCCGTGGCTGTGGTGCGTCTCGCCGCTGTTCGGGAAATAGAAGATCATCGTGTTGTCGAACATCGTGCCGTTGCCCTCAGGCACGCTCTTGAGGCGCGCGGCGATTTTTTCCATGACCTTCATGTGGTGCAGCTCGGTGCGCTGGCGGATTTCGACGGCCTCGATCCCGCCGATGACCTTGCCGTGCCCCACGTCGTGCATGTTCACATTCTCACCCTCGATGCCGGGGATGCCGGTGTAGTGGTGGCCGAGTTCATCCACCGTGAAGGAGACGACGTTCGTGAGGCCGGAGATGAGCGAGGCGAGGAGCACCTCGGCGTGGCCCATCTGACGGTCGAGCGTGGTCATTTTTTCCGCGAGATATTTACTATCGAGCTTCGGCACATGGCGGCGAACGGTATCGGCCATGAGGTCGATTTTGCGGTTCCGCTCGCGGATGTCGTCAACGGAGCCAGCGTAGCTGCCGACCTTGCGCTGCTCGATGCCCGCGAGCTGGCGCGCGAGTTCCGTCTCGTGGCCGGCGACGAACTCGAGCACGCGGCGCTGAAGCTGATATTGCACCTGGCCGGTTTTGTCCGCCGCCACGGATTTGAAAATCTCGTCCACCGCGATTTTCGGCGAGCCGAAGGCGTAGTTCGGCTGCTGGGGGCCGCGCGCGGAAAAACCCTTTGCGATGCCATCGAGGCTGCCGCGCGCATTTCCGCCGCCGGTGGGGAAGCAGGCCAGCTCGATGTGCTCCATCGGCGAGGGGAAAAGCCGCGCCAGTTCGAAGTCCACCGTGGCCCACTTGATGGAGCTGGGGCGCTCGTTTGCCTTGTAAACGCCGAGCGACGAGCACCACGAGTGATGGCCGGTGGTGCACATTTTCCCAGAGAGACCCTGGATGATGGTGAGGTTCTTTTTGTGCGCCTCCAGCGGCCCCATCCACGCGGGGAGCTGGTGCTTATCCAAATCCACCTCGAAGGCTTCGTTGCGCTTTTCTTTCTCCTGCTCCGCGGCGCCGAGCGAGGGCGGCACGCAGACTTTGGGAAAGAGGCCGTTGCCGCGGTGCATGAAGATGAAACGCATCGGCGTGCTGCGCCCCAACAGCGGGGCGGTCTGCGCGGCGGTAAGGCGCGGCAGGAAGCCGGGCAACGAGAGTCCGCCGAGGGCGAGAAAGGCGTGTTTGAGGAAGTCTCTTCGCTGTTGCATGGTCGTAACGTGGCTTATTTGCGGTAAAGAAACGAGTCGGAAATGAGGAGCGAGACGACCACGGCCCTGAAGCTGCCGCCGCTTTGCACGTAGGCTTGGTCGGCCTCGATGAGCGTGCGCGAGTCGGAGAGTATTTCATTTCGCCCCATGAAAAAGCGGAAGGCGTGGCGGATGATGGACTGGCGCGCACGCGGGGATTTGGCGATGCGGTCAATGAGGTCGAAGGCGTCGGTGACTTCGCCATCGAGCGCGGGCACGCCGGTGCTGTCGAGCGCGCCGCGCGTGTTCACGGGGAGCGTTTTGTAAATGGGGAAGTCGGTTTTCGCGCCGGGGGTCTTGCCGACGATGTTTTCGGCGTGCTCCAGCCGCTCCTGCGTGCGGAAGCGGCCGAAGTCATCGAACTGCTCGAAGGGCAGGCCGAGCGGGTTCATGTATTGGTGGCACTTGATGCACTGCTGCGCGGAGGTCACGGCATCGAGGCGCTGGCGCAGGGTCTTGTGATGGTCTTCCGGCACCACGGCATCCACGGTAATCGGGATGTCGGGCACGCGGCCCGCGAGCAATTTCTCGCGCACCCAGCGGCCCCGGCGCACGGGGTCATTTTCCGTGTTCAGCGAATGCGCGATGAGCCACGCGGGATGCGTGAGGATGCCTTTGCGGTTGGCGACTTTGAAAGGCTGCTCGACGGGGTAATCCCAAAATGTCGTGTCGTCCAAGCCTTTGAAATTGCGGTTCTCCACCTCGCCATAGCGCCCGCGCAGCGGCGTCGGCGGTAGGCTGTAGAACGGGGAGTGATTGTAGAAGTATCCGTGGGAGGTCGCGATGGTGGTGAAAGGCGTAACCCCTTTCCCGAAATAATCGCTGAAGAAATACATGTAGCGCAAGAACTGGCGCTTTTGGTGCGGGCCGTCCTGGGGGAACTGCAGCGACTTAATCGCTGTGAGCCGCGCGAGATTCTCCGCGATGACCTTGTCGGGCTCGGTCTTCCAATTGGTCTCTTTCAGCGCATCCCAGAGCTTCTTCCACTCGGCGATAATCGCGCGGCCCTCCGCAGGCTCCCGGTTGTAATAGACGATGAACTCGTCCGTGCCGAGCAGCGTGGCGAAAACGTCGCGGTCTTTTTGCAGGATGTGATCCACCACGCGGTCGGCTTCGTTCACGAGAAAGCCTGGAGTCCCCGCCGTGCCGCGGTCGGGATTCTGGTAGATGCCGGCCCCGCGCTCCGGGTCTTTGAAAACTTTCGTCGCCATCGGATACCCGAAAAAGTCGCGGAAGAAACGGACGATGCGCGGATGCGAAGTCACATGGGCGCGCATGTTTTTCCCGCTCAAGCCCGGGTCAATTTCGCCGGCGTAATAGCTCTTGTCGTCGAGCAGTCGCAGCACCTCGCGTTTGTAGTCCTCGCGCGTGGCGAGCCGTCCCTGCTCGGCGGCTTGCACCAGCTTTGCGTCCGGCCCGCGGTCGCCGAGGGCGTAGGAAATGGCGTAAGCGGCCTCGCGCGGCGCGAGCATCTTCCGGCCATGCGCGTCCGCAGCGCCCGCGCCGAACTCCAGACGGTAGAGAAACTCCGATTCCAGCAGCACCGTCAGCAACATCTGCCGCAGCCCCTCTGCATTGCCGCCAATCGCGATGGCCTCGCGTGTCAGGCGAGCATACTTCGACAGCTCCGACTCGCTGGGTGCGCGCTGCAGCACGCTGGCAAATTGCGCGCGCACGGCGTCAGTGATTTCCGCCTCCGTCGGCGGTTCCTTCTTGAGGACGATGGCATCGAACGCCGCCGGATAATTTCTCGGCACCCAGCGGTCCTGCTTGTTCGGCAAATCCTCGGCCTTCAACTCGCCGTTCTTCACACGCGCGCCGAGCACCTGCTTCTGCGAAATCCATTCCGCGTTCGCGAGCATCACCAGCAGCGTGCCGCCATCAAGCGACTCGTTGTCGTAATACCGCACGCCCGACCCCTCCGGCAACACGAAGGGATTCGCCACGCCGTAGAGATGCTGCGGGCGACCGAACACCATCGGCCCGAATACATCGCTCGCCCGCTGCGAGAAAATCTGCGGGCTGACGAGCCAGCGCCGCGCGGGCGTGAAAGGCGCGTCTGTGATTTCACCGCTGAAAAGCCGGTCGTGGTCGACGTAGTTCCCGTAAGCCGGGAGACGCAACTTGTCCTCCAGCGTCGAGGCATTGTGAACGCGCAGCTCGCCGGCAATCCACTCGACGAGCGCCTTCCGCTCCGTCGCCGTCGGCTGCGACTTGCGGTCCTTCGGCGGCATCTGCCCGAGATAGGTCTGCTCCTGCATCCGATTGAGCAGCGCCAGTCTTTCGCCAAGTGGCAGCGCGCCGAGCCTGTCAAAGCGCACGTCCCCCTTCTGGCTGTCCTCGCCGTGGCAGGAGGAGCAGTGGCTGGCGAGGAGTTGTGCCGCCGCCGGTGCGACGCGGAAGTTCGCCGCTGGCTGCGCCGCTTGAACCGGCGCCCGCCCACCAGCGGTGGCCACGAGCAACACAAGACCTGCAGTGAGCTGCTTCATTTGGTCCGACTGGATGCGTTGGGGAAGTCTCCGAAGGTCAATTGATGGGGGTAAGTTTGAACTCCTTGATGGCGACCCCGCGGCTGCCATCCTTGAGAGAGACATGGACGATATTCTGGCCTTTTGCCAAAGTGATTTCGACGGGCGGGGACTGTTGCCACTTGCCGATGGTGTAGGGGACGGCGACTTCGGCGGGTGCTTTGGGGTCGTTGGCCGCAAAGAGGAACTTCTGTCCTTCATGCACCGTCGCCACCCGCGCGGTCAGGGCATACTTGCCGGCTTGCGCTGCTTCGATGGCATACTGGGTCTTGAAACCACCGCTGGCGTGCAATTGCATGCCGCCCGCAAAGCTCTTCATGGCGGCGAAGTGGCCTGACGGCTTGGTGTGGGCGACCGACGGAACGGTGATGGCCCCGTCCTTGCCGACCACGGATTTCTGGTCGGCAGCGGTCACGGCCACCTGCGGGACGGCCGCGGCTTTCTGCGCCTCCGATTCATTGGCTTCGCCCAGCTCCTGGCCGAGCGGCCCCAAAGCCACCGCCTTGCTGGCGGTTGCTATCGCCTGGGCTTGCACATGCGCCATGTTGCTCCAGAAGCCACCGGCGATGTTTTTGCGGTCGTTGTATTGCTGTTCGCCCAGGATGTGGCTGACCCACTGCGCCCGCAGCACTTTCAGATAGTCTTGCGGTTGCGTGCGCGCCTGGGTTTCCAGCAGGAAGTCTGAGCCGCTGCGGGGGGCCTCCTCTTTGTCCCACCAGCTATGTTGAAAGCCCGCGCCGAGATTCACCACCCAGCCCTTCGGCGTCCAGTGACTGAGGGCGGCGTGCTTATGTTGGGTCACGCCCCAGGTCGGGATGCCAAAACTCTGCAGGATAAACCGGCCGAAGAACGCGCGCCGCCCGCAGACGCCGCCATCCTTGGGGATGTTTTGATACATATGCAGCGAAGGAAGGTCATCCTTGACGCATTCGGAACCGTATTTGACCTCGGTCTTGACGGTTGCGGAATAGCGCCAGCCATAATTCGGAGTGTAGATGTGGTCGGGCCGGTAGTTGCGGAGCATCTCGCGACCCCACGCCAGAATCGAATCGGGCGCATCGCAGCCCACGACCATCCGGTATTCCCAGACGGAGAAGTTTTTGAAGGCGGGGTCGAGTTCACCCGCGAGGTAAGCCTGCTCGTAATGCAGGTAACGCTTCACCGGGTCCACGAGGGTGGGGGCGTTGGTTTCCGTCTGGGCTTTGCTCTGCTTGACCGGGACGGCGTGTTCGAGGCTGGTGGCCAGCGCGAGGCGCTG
>SXTU01000258.1 GCA_005791875.1 Verrucomicrobiales bacterium | reverse complement strand
GCGGGCGCGTCGTCCAGCGGCCCCTCGGCGGTGAGCAGCGCGCGGGCGAACTGGTCCAGCGGACGGTTCGCGGCAAACTGGTCGCGAATCCAGCGGTAGTAAGCGTAGGCGTCGCGCTGGCCGAGCTTCTGCCGGTCCACGCGCAGCAGGTCGGCCCACTTCAGCGCCCAGAAGTCCGCGAACTCGGGCCGCTTCAGCAGCGACTCCACCAGCTGCGCGCGCTTGTCGGATGCTTTGTCCGCGAGGAATCGCCGCGCCTCGTCAGCCGTCGGCAAGGTGCCGATGATGTCGAGGGAAGCACGGCGCAGGAACGTCGCGTCATCGCACCCCTCGCTCGGGCGAAGGTTCAACTTCTTCAAGTGCGCGTTGACGTGCCGGTCAATGAAGTTGAACTCCGCGAAGCCCGCGTCGCCCACCGGTTTGCCCGGACGCGGCACGATGGCCAGGAATGAGGTCACTTCGCCGAGGTAGCGCGCCATCACCGAGGTCTGCCCCGGCAGCGAGCCGATGCCCACCACGCCGTGCTCGTCCACCTTCGCGAGCGAGTCGTTGTTTGACTGGAACACGCAGAACCGCGTCACGTCCGCCTTGCGACCGTCGCTGTAGGTGGCATTGACGCGGAGTTGGAGTTTGCTGCCCGGTGCGAGGATGCGCTCGCGCGGCTCCAGTTCCACCCGCACGACCCGCGCATCGTTCGTCGAGCCAAAGGACGCCCCCGCCGCCAGCCACGCACGGATGGTCTCGTAGTCCGGCGAACCGGCGGGAACCCGCGCGCCGCCCTGATGCGGCACCGCGCCGCTGGCCTTCGCGAGCAAGAGGCTTTGCTCCGGCGCGGCAGGCGAGGCACGTCGGCCCTTGCTCTCGACGGTCAGCGCACGAAAGTCCGCCAGCGCATCGTAGCCGAAGACGGAGAGCTTGAACCCATTCTGCCCCTCGGCTTTTCCGTGGCACTGCGACGCGTTGCAGCCGTGCCGCGTAAGCAGCGGGCTGATGTCATTCTCGAAGTTGAACGCGCGCGGCGCGGCGACCTTGGCGGGCGCGCCGCTCACCGAGGTTGCAGCGAGCAAGCCGGTGACGAGCAGTGTTTTGAGGAACTGGTTCAAGAGTTTGACGGCGGGTGTCTGACGGCCCATTGCAAGGGTCACTTCAAGACACCCGCTCCATTCCCGAGTAAATGTTCATCCCCGCACCTCGCAAAAAGCCCACGAGCGTCTGCCCGCTCTGCTGCGCGAACTCCACCGCGAGGCTGGACGGCGCGGAGACAGCCGCCACCACCGGCACGCGCGCGGCCAGCGCCTTCTGCAAAATCTCGAAAGACGCGCGCCCGCTCACGAGCAGGACGTGGTCGGCGGGCGGGAACGGGCCGTTCAAAAAACACCAACCCAACACCTTATCCACGGCGTTGTGCCGGCCCACGTCCTCGCGGAGCGCGAGGAGTTCGCCGGTCGCAGTGAAGAGCGCGGCGGCGTGCAAGCCGCCGGTCTGGTCGAAGGTGACTTGCTGCGCGGCGAGCTTGGCGGGGAGCTGAAGCAGGACTTCGGGCGCAAGGCGAACGGAGGAAGTGACCGGCGGAAACTGCCGGTGGACCGATTCGATCGTGGCCTTCCCGCACAGCCCACAGCTCGACGACGCGAAGACGTGCCGCGTGAGCTGCTCGAAGTCCACAACCACAGAAGGCGCGAGGAAGACGTTGAGCGTGTTGCCGAGCTGCGCCGCCTCGCCTTGCTGGCAATGGGCAATCTCGATGATGTCTTCGCGGCGCGTGACCAATGCCTCTGTCAGCAAGAACCCGGCGGCCAGCTCCGCGTCGTGCCCCGGCGTGCGCATCGTCACCGCCACGCTCTGCCCGCGCACGCGAATCTCCAGCGGCTCCTCGCGGGCGAGCGCATCGTGCACGCGACGCGGTTCTTCACCCTTCCGCCAACGGAGGATTTCGGCGCGCACAATCTCCGGCGAGGAGGGCATGAGGAGGAATTTTATAAGGAAAGCAGGAGGGCAGGAAGGAAGAGAGATAAGCAGAGGCAACTCTCGGGCTTTTCTCCTGCCCTCCTGCGCGTCTTATAAAATCCCCCTCCTCGTTTCATGGCCTAAAACCAGTTGTAGTTAAAACTCACGCTCACGCGCTCGGCGGCGACCGGATTGGCCGGGACTTCGTGGCGCAGCCAGCTCTCGAACAGGATGACGTTCCCAGCCTCCGCCGCGTAGTGGGCGAAGGTCTGGTTCTCCCGGCTCGCCCCGGCCTTGCGCGGCGGCGCGGCCATGAAGCGGTCGAGGCGCGGGTCCTCGAACTTGATGGCGGGGCAACCCTTCGGCGTTTTCACATAGTAAGTGCCGCTGAGGGTCGAGGTCGGGTGCAAGTGCAGGCCGTGCGCGGTCTGGCGCGGCATGATGTTCACCCAGCAATCGGTCATCTCCAGCCGGCGGTTCGTGAGGTCGAAGTCCAGCTTGCGCGCGAACGCCTTCACATGCCGGTCAATGCGCCGCTGCAACTCGGTGAACGTGGAGGAGAACTGGTGCAGCTTGTCCAGCGAGCCGTAAGTCGTGAAGCCGCCGGGGTAATTCTTCTTCGACCACTTCTGGCCGGCGCGGTCGAAGTCGCGGAGCTGATAAGCCTCCTTGAGCAACTCCGCGCTGAACCGCGCCGCGCCCGTGCGGAGCAGCGGCGCGCAGTAGATGAACGTCGGGAACCAAGCTTTGATGCGCACGCACCGAAGTTAGCAAGTCGCCGCGCCGAAGAACAACGGAAAGCCCCGCGCGCTGACGGGCGGGCTTGCCTGCCTACCCGTGCCGGCTAGTCTCGCGCGAGTGAAAATCCTCTTCATCGGCGATGTGGTCGGCTCGCCTGGACGCAAGGCCGTGACCGAACTGGTGCCGGTCCTGCGGCGTCGTCACGCGCTCGACGTCGTCATCGCCAATGGCGAGAACTCCGCCGGCGGCTCCGGCATCACGCCTGAAACTGCGGCGGACCTCTTCGCCGGCGGCGTGGACATCATCACCAGCGGCGACCATCTCTGGGACCAGAAGGAAGTCATCACGCTGCTCACCGATGAGCCGCGCTTCGTGCGCCCGCTGAATTACCCGCCCGGCTCGCCCGGCCAAGGCAGCACCACGCATCGTTTGCCGGACGGACGCCTGCTGGCCGTCATCAACTTGCAAGGCCGCACCTTCATGCCGCCGATGGACAACCCCTTCATCCGCGTGCGCCCCGAGGTGGATCAACTTCGCCAGCACACGCCCTTCATCTTCGTGGACATGCACGCCGAGGCGACTTCGGAGAAAATCGCCATCGCGCGGATGCTCGACGGCCAGGTCAGCGCGGTGGTGGGCACGCACACGCACGTGCAGACGGCGGACGAGCAGATTTTCCCCGGCGGCACAGCCTTCCTGTGCGACGCGGGCTTCACCGGTCCGCACGAAAGCTGCCTGGGCCGCGACATCCAGCCCATCATCGAGCGCTTCATCACGAGCCAACCCCGTCGTTTTACGGTCGCCCGCGACCGCGTGCTGCTCCAAGGCGTGGTCATCGAACTGGACGACAAGACCGGCAAGGCGACGGCGATTCAGCGGGTGTCGGAGGGGCTTCCAGCCGCAGCGGAAGGCGAAATCGAATGAGCGTCGGCTGCAACGCGAAGGTGCATCGGAGCAGCTACACGCTGCTCGCCCCTCTCATTAGCACCCGGCTTCAGCCGGGTGTCCGCAGCGCTCGATGGGGCGAACCGTTTCAACGGTTTGCCCCCGGGCGCGGTCGAGCAGCCGATGCGGAAGCCGTTGAAACGGCTCCCGCTCGCGCCCGCAGCTACACCGGGCTGAAGCCCGGTGCTAATAAGAGGCTGAAGCAGTTCCTCCCCGCCTTCTTCTTTGCGCCTTCTGTGCCCTTTTGGGGCTAACCCCTTTTCCCCCTCGTGGCCAAACCAGCCAAATCGCAGTGGGACTTCGGCGGCGAACTCTTCCCGACGGAGGCCGTGCGCAAGGTGTTGTCCGTCGCGGAGCTGACCGGGAACATCAAGCGGCTGCTGGAGAAGAACGTTGGGCAGGTTGCCGTCTCCGGCGAAATCACCAACCTCCGCGCGCAGGCGTCGGGGCACGTTTATTTCACGCTCAAGGACGCGGGCGCGCAGCTCGCGTGCGTGCTCTTCCGCAACACGTCCGTCCCGCATCGCTCGCTGCTCGCCGACGGCCAGAAGGCGCTGCTCACCGGCGACGTGACGGTCTATGAGGCGCGCGGGCAGTATCAGCTCATTGTCAGCAGCGCGGAGTTGCAAGGCGTGGGCGCGTTGCAGGCGGCCTTCGAGCGGCTGAAGGAAAAGCTCGCGGCGGAAGGCCTCTTCAAGCTGGAGCGCAAGCGCAAGCTCCCGCGCTACCCGCAACGCATCGGCCTTGTGACTTCACCCACGGGCGCCGCCATCCGCGACGTGCTGCACGTCATCGCACGCCGCCAGCCGGGCCTGGAAGTCATCTTCGCCCCGTGCCGCGTGCAGGGGGATGGAGCGGCGGCGGAAGTCGCGCGGGCGATTCGGATGCTGAATGAATGGGACGGAAGAGTTGAAGGGGTGAAGGGTTCAAGGGTTGAAGAGTCCGCCGCTGCAACCCTTGAACCCCACCCCAAGCTCGACCTCATCTTGATAACGCGCGGTGGGGGGAGCCTCGAAGACCTCTGGGCCTTCAACGAGGAGGTCGTCGCTCGCGCCATCTTCGAGTCGGCGGGGCCGGTCGTTTCGGCGGTTGGGCACGAGATTGATTTCACCATCGCAGACTTCGTCGCGGACCTGCGCGCGGCCACGCCCAGCGCGGCGGCGGAGCTGATTACGGAAGGCGCCTTCGCCAGCCGTGAGTTCGTGGCGGACGCGACGGCGCGGCTGCGGCAACTCGCGCGGCAGCACCTCGAAGCGGTGGAAGAAACCTTCGCCCAAGTCCGCCATCGCCTCGCGCTCGCGCACCCGCGCCGGCGCTTGCAGGAATGGGCGCAGCGGCTCGACGACGCAGGCGTGGCTCTGACGCGCGAGGCCAAGACCCAAGTTCGAGAACGACGCCACCGCTTCACCCAAGCCGCCTTGCACCTCCAGCGCCTCAAGCCCACCGCGCAGCTCGCCTTGCGCCGTGAGCAACTCGCCGCGCTTACCAGCCGCCTGCGCCTGCTCTCGCCCGACAACGTCCTCGCGCGCGGCTACTCCATCACTACAGATGCTACCACCGGCAAAGTCATCCGCCGCGCAGCACAGTCCAAGCCCGGCCAGGCCCTCCGCACCCGCGTCCAGCACGGAGAAATCGAAAGCGTCGTAGCGAAGCCCTCGTAGGAGACGACGTGAGGAGTCTCTAATTTTTTCTACGGATAAGAGTGAGCCTCCTCACGTCGTTTCCTACGCAGGCTGAATTCAGCGTTGCAATTCTCGCCTCCGCTCCGCTCCCATTGCGCCATGCGCTCCACCTGTCTTGCTGCTGCCTTGCTGGCCTTTAACTTCGCCTCCGCCGCCGCCGTGCTGCCCGAGGGCGTGCGCCGCCTAAAGGTGTTCAACTACCCGGACTGCTTCGAACTCGCCAACGCTGATACGCGCGTGACGCTCGGCCACCACGTCGGCGGGCGCGTCTTGGAATACACGCACCAAGGCAAGAACGCCCTTTACCTCGACCCGCGCGAGGAGAAGTGGGGCACGCCCGGCGGGCCAAAATCCCCATCCAGCGCGGGCCGCTTCGACATCGGGCCAGAATATCTCATCCCGAAGCGCGACAAGCTCTGGGCTGGCGAATGGCAGGCGGAAGCCATCGGGCCGCGCGCCGTTCGGCTCACGAGCCAGCCCGACGAGGCGACAGGCGTGCAGCTGATCCGCAACTTCCGCCTCGCCGCCACCGGCACGCATCTCGCCTGCGAGCAGGTCATCAAAAACGTGTCGCAGGAGACGAAGCATTGGACGCACTGGAGCCGCACCTTCGCGGTCCACGGCGGCATCGGTGTCATCCCGCAGACGCCCGACACGCGGCGCTTTCCGACCGGCTTCGTGATGTATAACCAAGGCGCGGAGCACAACATCATTCTCAAGCCCACGGACCCGAACGTGCGGATGCGCGGCAACTTCCTCGAAGTCCTCGGTCCCACGCGGCAGCCCAAGCTTGGCTTCGATTCGAATGCCGGATGGTTCGCCTATGTGATGCCGCACGATCAGGCTTTCGTGAAGCGCTACCCCTCGCCCAAGGACGGCGTGTATCCCGAAATCGCCGGGCTGACACTGTGCTTCTGGTATCCGCAGGCGAGCTTCGTGCCCGCGTGCGAGTTGGAGCCGCACGGGCCTCGCAAGCCCATCGCGCCGGGCGCGAGCGTTAGCTTCACGGAGGATTGGTATCTGCTGCCGCACAAGTTCCCGGCGGCGGGCGAGCAGATTGATTTGGAGAAACTCGCGGCGCAGGTCGCGAAGGAATTGCGCTGAACTTAACCCCCATCGTCATGCCCATCCCCGTCGCCATTCTCACCCACGCGGGAGGTCCGCATCTGGACGCCTACTTCGCCGCGCTCGCGGCGAGCACGGAGGTCGGCGAAGTCTCTGTTTGGGACGCGAGCGGACGCACCTTCGCCGCCGCGCAGAAGACGCTCGGGCCGAAGCTGAAGCTCACGGGCAAAGACATTTCCACCGTGCTGCGCGAGGCAAAACCGAAGCTGGCGCTCGTCACAATGGAAGCCGTGCTCGCGCCACCGGCGATTGACGCGGCTTTGGAACAAGGCTGCCATGTGCTGGCGGAGAAGCCCGCCTGTGTGCGTGCGTCGGACTTCGAGCCGCTCGTGCGCAAGGCCGAGGGCAAGCACCTGCACCTGATGCTCGCCTTTGCCAACCGTCTCCGTCCCGAGGCGCGCGAGGCGCAACGGCTGGTGCGCGAAGGCCGGCTCGGCAAGCTCTACGGCATGGAGATTCACCTCGTCGCCGACCAGACGCGGCTCAAGAGCGAGGGCTACCGCAAGAGTTGGATGGGGCAGAAGGCGCGCGGCGGCGGCGGGCATCTCACCTGGCTGGGCATTCATTGGCTGGACCTCGCGCTCTTCATCTCCGGCGCGGAGGTCGAGGCCGTCGCGGGCTTCTCCGGCAATGTCGGCGGGCAACCGATGGACGTGGAGGACTCAAACGCCGCCGCGTTGCGTTTCACCAACGGGATGTTCGGCACCATGACCAGCGGCTACTACCTCGACCGCGGCTATCACCAGCACATCAAGGTCTGGGGCGAGCAGGGCTGGCTGGAACTGAACCACCAGCCGGAGGTCAGCCTGAAATGGTATTCCACCGCCGAGCCGAAGGTCAGCGGCATCCAAACCTACACGCCGCCCAACGAGCCGTCCGGCTACACGCCCTGGGTTCACGCGTGCGCCCGCGCCGCCGCCGGCCTGCAAGACCCGCCCGCGACGGGTCGCGAAGGCATGCGCGTGCTCGACACCATCTACGCCTTTTACGAGGCGGCGAAATCGGGGCAGACGAAGTCAGTGAAGCGCAGATGAAGTGTCGGACCTTCGCGCGCAACGGGTGCTTGAATCGCTACACACTCGCGGCTTATTACTCCGCGGTGCTCCAGCCCCTGCCAACCCGCACTCCGTCCCGCACGCGGACCAGACGTGTCCGAATTGTTGTGGCGGTCTTGCTGACGCCGATCCTGCTGGTGGCCGCGCCCGGAACGCCGGTGGACTTCACACGTGAGGTGCGCCCGCTGCTCGTGAAGCGCTGCCTCGCGTGCCACGACGCCGAGCACGCGAAGGGTGGGCTGCGTCTCGATTCCCGCGAAGCCGTGCTCAAGGGCGGTAAGTCCAAGCAGCCCACGCTCGTCCCCAGCGCGCCGACGAAGAGCGAGTTGGTCAAGCGCATCACCACGCACGACCCGGACGAGCTGATGCCGCCGAAGGGTGGCGCGCTCACGTCGGCGCAAGTCGCCTTGCTCACGCGCTGGATTGCCGAAGGCGCGAACTGGCCTGCGGACAGTGCGGCGAAGCATTGGTCGTTCCTCCCGCCGGTGCGGCCAGCGGTGCCGTCGGTGAAGAACAAGGCGTGGCCGCGCAGCTCAATTGACCACTTCATCCTCGCGAAGCTGGAAGAGCGCGGCTGGCAACCGTCGCGGACTGCCGAGAAGCGCGTCTTGCTGCGACGTGTGTTCCTCGATCTCACCGGCCTGCCGCCGACGCTTGCGGAGCAGGACAAGTTTCTTGCGGACAACTCACGCGACACCTTCGCGAAGCTCGTGGATGATCTGCTCGCCCGCACGAGCTACGGCGAGCGTTGGGGCCGACACTGGCTCGACCTCGCCCGCTACGCGGAGTCGAACGGCTACGAGCGCGACGCCACCAAGCCCAGCGTCTGGCGCTACCGCGACTATGTCATCGCCGCCTTCAACTCCGACAAGCCCTACGACCGCTTCATCCTCGAGCAGATCGCTGGCGACGAGTTGCCCGACGCGAACGCCGAGACGCTCATCGCCACCGGCTTCCACCGCCTCGGCCCGTGGGACGACGAGCCAGCCGACCCCGTGCAGGACCGCGCGGACCAGGTGGATGACATGATTCGCACCACGTCGCAGGCCTTCCTCGGCGTCACGCTCGGCTGCGCGCGCTGCCACGACCACAAGTTCGACCCGCTCACCGCCCGTGATTACTACAGCCTCGCCGCCGTGTTCGCGCCGCTGAAGCGCATGCAGTCCGGACGCAGCGATCTCGACGCGCCCGCCGGCACGCGTGCGGAACTTGCGGCGCTCGCCGAGCGTGAACAGCGTATCGCACAACTCACGAAGGAGCTGGATGCCGCACGTTCCGCCTTCTGCACCGAGTTCCTTGCGAGCGGGAAATCCACTTTGCCAGCCGATGCGCTCGCGGCCTTCGCAGCCGACGCGAAGCAGCAGACGCCCGCGCAGAAGGAGCTGGTGAAGAAGTTCACGCCGCAGTTGGACGCGGATGTGACGAAGGCGTTGCCCGCTGAGTTGCGGGCGAAGTTCACAGCCAGCGAGTCCACCATCGCCGAACTGCGCCGCGCCACGCCCGACCTGTCGCGCGGCTACTTCCCAGCGGAGCCATCGGCCGCAGCCCCGAGGAGCTTCGTGCTGCTGCGCGGCAGCGCCCACAACCCCGGCCCCGAAGTTTTCCCTGCCGTGCCAGTGGCGCTCACGACGAAGCAGCCTGCTTTCCCTGCGCCCGACGAGTTCACAACGCGCCGCCGGCTCACGGTCGCGAACTGGATTGCCAGCGCGGACAACCCGCTCACAGCGCGCGTCATTGTGAACCGCGTGTGGCAGCACCACTTCGGCGAGGGCCTCGTGCGGACGGCGAGCGACTTCGGCCTCATCGGCACCGCGCCCACGCATCCCGAGTTGCTCGACTGGCTGGCCGACTGGTTTGTGAAGGAAGGCGGGTGGTCGCTGAAGCGGCTGCACCGGTTGATACTCGCGAGCGCGACGTGGCAGCAGGCGGGGAAGTATGAGAGTGCGAGAGTGCGAGAGTATGAGGGGACGACGACGTCTTCTCCCACACTCTCAGACGCTCGCACTCTTTCACCCTCAGACGCCCAAGACCCCGAGAGCCTCCTCCTCTCCCGCTTTCCCTATCGCCGTCTCGAGGTCGAGGCCATCCGCGACTCGATGCTCGCTGTGGGCGGACGGCTGAACACGCGCGTCGGCGGGCCGAGCATGTATCCCGAGGTGCCAAAGGAGGCGCTCGCAGGCAGCAGCGATCCCGAAAAAATCTGGAAGCCCTTCGATGAAGCCGATGCCTCGCGCCGCACGGTCTATGCCTTTCTGAAACGATCCTTCATGGTGCCGATGCTCGAACTGCTGGACGTGTGCGACACCACGCAGAGCGGCGACAAGCGCGCCGTCACGAGCGTCGCCCCGCAGGCGCTCACGCTCTTCAACGGCGAGTTCGTCAACCGCCAGGCCCGCCATTTCGCCGACCGCCTCCGCCGCGAGGCCGGTGCGGAAGCCGCTGCACAAATCCACCTTGCATGGCGGCTCGCGCTGGCCCGTGCGCCCCGGCCCGAGGAGCTTGCTGCGATGCAACGCTTCCTCGTCGCGGAGACCGCGAGCCAGTTGAAGGAAGCCGCCCACAAATCGATCGCAATGGACGCCGCCGCGCACGCCGCGCTCACGCAGATGTGCCGCGTGGTGCTGAATCTCAACGAGTTTGTCTATCCCGATTGAGCCATGTGCGCGCTGCCTGACACTTCAGCCGGGCCACTTCCGTCTCCACCAAACACATGAACACACCACTGCACCAAAACCGCCTCGCATTCCTCTCGTCCTGCTGCCTCGCCGCCGCGTTGCTCGCCGGTTGCGCCACGAAGAAGAGCACTTGCTGCAAGGACAGCGCCTTCGCCAACTTCATCGTGCCCGACGCGCCTGCCGCCAACGCTGCGAAGTCCTTCTTCGATGGCAAGACACTCGCCGGGTGGAAGGACTCCGGGTTCGCCGGTGCGGGCGAGACGAAGGTCGAGACGAACTTCAAGGGGCAAGGCCCCGTCATCCTCATAGACGCGGGGGCATCCTTGAGCGGCATCACCTTCACCAACCCGGTGCCGAAGACGAACTTCGAGATCCACCTCGAAGCCCTCAAGGTGCAGGGCAACGACTTCTTCATCGGCCTCACCTTCCCCGTTGGCGACGCACACGCCACGCTCGTGCTGGGCGGATGGGGCGGCGCGACGACCGGCATCTCGAGCATTGACGGCCTCGACGCCTCGGAGAACGACACGACCAAGTTCCTCGGCTACGAGAAGGACAAGTGGTTTCGCATCCGCATGAAGGTGACGCCCGCGCGGCTGGAGACGTGGATCAACGACGAGAAGATCGTGGACCAGGACATCAAGGAGCGCCGCATCTCCATGCGCTTTGGCGAAATAGAAAGCTCCGTCCCGCTCGGCATCGCCACCTACCAGACGACGACTGTGGTGCGGAAGGTGGAGATCAAGCCCGTGCAGTGAAGAGAGAATCTGCCTAACGACCCCAAGCTCAGCGAGCCGGCCCGCGGGACGCGTGGCTTGCAACCGGAGCGCGAGGGCCGGGTTAGATGCAGCGCATGGTTAGGCCGATGGCTTGCCTGATGTCTGGTCACAATGTTTGCGAATAAAAGTGGCGAGCTTGTCTGGCGATGTCGAACTCCAAACCAAACCACAATCCAAACAGGCACAGGCCTCCGCTGCTAACTGTGGTCCTTGTGTCAACGTAAGCGAGAGGAAACGACGTCCTGGTGGACGAAAGCTGGCAGTCTGCGCGTTCCTGTTATCGACGATGCTGCCTCTCGTCACTCGCTGGCTCTTGCATTGTAAGCACTTTGTCATACGAAGCGGCCTAACATTGTTATTGAGCGACACCGCGTGCAATGGTGGGTGCACAGGTGACTTGCGCAAGGGTGGGGGGGGTAGCATGGGCTTATGAAAGCGGACCTCCGAATTTCTGTAAAGGATTCGAAGCGCGGCAAGAACCTCAAGATTCTGCTGGCGCGCACGCCGTTCACGCCTCGGCAATATTTCGTGACCATGAACGGCGCAGCGTGGAGTTGATCGGGCGCGGTTTTCTCCCTCTCCCTTCATCGGATGAGGGGCGAGGGACGGGGTGAGGGGTTGCGGGCGTCGGCGCAAGCGGCTTCACCCCTCATCCGGCCTGCGGCCACCTTCTCCCCGAGGAGGGGAGAAGGAGCACGGCGTCTGGCGGATCGTCGCGTGCCCGCGATTTTCAATCGCCGTGTTGTGGGTGGTGTGTGCGGTGCGGGCTCGAACTGCTGCTGCCCACGGACGGCGGTTGGAAACCGCCGGCACGGGCTCGCTGCCGCCTCAGTTCTTCCGCACAAACTTCTGCGCGCGTTTGCCCATGATGTCGCCGGCGTAGATGTTTCCCTTCGAGTCGAGGGCGAGGCAGTGCAGCCAATTGAGGTCGCCGGGCTGTTCCTTGTCGTCCTCGCCCTTGGGGACGGTCCAGAGCTGGGTGACTTTGCCGCTGGGGTCGAACTTCATGAAGAGCTGGTCCTTGGGCGGGCAGCTCAAGGGGGCGGTGGGGTATTTCGCGTCCACGCGCCACTGCATGGGGGAGGAGCCGCAGACCCATATCTCGTCTTTCGCGGTGACCCAGAAGCCCCAGGGGACGACGATGTTGGCCCATGAGTCGAGGAGCTTGCCGGCCTGGCTGAAGACTTGCACGCGGACGTTGTTGCGGTCGGCGACGTAGAGGCGGCCCTTGGAGTCGAGGGCGATGGCGTGCGGGATGGAGAAGTGCTGCGGGCCGGTGCCGAGGGTTCCCCAGGCGCGGATGAACTTGCCGGCCTTGTCGAAGTGGACGATGCGGTTGTTGCCGTAGCCGTCGGAGATGAAGATGTCGCCGTTGGGGGCGATGGCCATGTCGGTGGGCATGTTGAGGCGCCGGGTGTCCTCGCCTTTCTCGCCGGGCACGCCGATGGTCTGGAGCAGCTTGCCCTCCGGGGTGAACTTGCGCACGACGTGGATGCCGACGTCGGAGAGCCAGATGTTGCCGCCGGCATCTATCTTGAGGTGGTGGGCGTTGCTGATGACGCCGTCGCCCCACGCGCGGATGAACTTGCCGTCGGCGGTGTAAACCTGCACGGGGTTGTTGGTGCGTGTGAAGATCCAGACGTTGTCCTGCTTGTCCACGGCGATGCCGGGCACGTGGCCGAAGTGGACGCCGGCGGGGCGCTTGGGCCATGTGGGGTCCACCTCATACCAAGGAGCGAGGTTGACGCGCGGATACTTGGGGCCTTCGTCGGCGGGCTTTTCGGAGGCGGTCTTGGCCTGCTGCGCGGAGAGCGTGCCGAGGCCGAGGGCGAGAAGTGAGAGACAGAGCGGGAGGCGGAGGATGTTTTTCATGGGTGCGGCGTGAGAGTGCGCGGCGGGGCAGGGGAATTCAAGTCCGGGCATCGAACACTGTCCTGCGCGGGGACATTCAGGATTGCGACGCGCCCGTTCTGCGGCTATTGCAATCCTGCTATCGCGCCCCGCGCACGGCATCCATGAGCGACATCCTGGTTATCGGCCACCGCAATCCCGACACCGACGCGATCTGCTCGGCCATCGGCTACGCCGAGTTCAAGCGCCGCACCGGCACGCGCAACGTCGAGGCCGCGCGCTGCGGCGACACGAACGACCGCATTGACTTTGTCCTCAAGTCGTTCCTCGTCCCGCCGCCGCGCTTCGTCTCCGACGTCTCGCCCAAGGTGCGCGACGTGATGCAGACCAACGTCGTGGCCGTGCCGCCCAGCGCGTCCGTCTCCGAGGCACTGGGCATCATGGACGAGCGCAACATCCGCGTGCTGCCCGTGCTCAACGACGACCGCTCGTGCCGCGGCCTGCTCTCGCTCTTCAAGTTGAGCAAGTTCTTCTTCGCGCCCGGCAACCGGCTCTTCGATTCGCGTCGCGTGCTCGCCTCCACCCGCCATCTGGCGCGGACGCTGGAGGGCAAGATGATTTTCTGCGTCGAGCCTGACCGCGAGGAAGACCTCATCCTCATGATTGGCGCGATGGGCGTGGAGTCCTTCGCCGAACGGCTTGCGAACTACCCGCACGACAAGCTCGTCGTAGTCGTGGGCGACCGTTGGGACGTGCAGAACCTCGCCATCCGCGAACGCGTGCGGCTGGTCATCGTCACCGGCGGCTTGCAGGTCGAGCCGAAGACCATCGAGGCCGCGAAGAAGAACGAGGTCAGCCTCATCCTCTCGCCGCACGACACCGCCACCACTGCGATGCTCTGCCGCGGCTCCATCGCGGTGAGCCACATGCTGCACGAGCACTTCCTCACCTTCCGCGAGGACGAGGCGCTCGCCGACGTGCAGGCCGTCGCCACCGAGTCCGCCTTCCAGGCCTTCCCCGTCGTGGACCAGACGGGCCGCACCGTGGGCATCCTGTCCAAGTCCGACTTCCTCAAGAAAGTGGACCGCAAACTCATCCTCGTGGACCACAACGAACTCTCCCAGGCCGTCCACGGCGCGGACAAGGTCGAGATTCTCGAAATCATTGACCACCACCGCATCGGCGCGCTGACCACGCAGCAGCCCATCCTCTTCCGCAACGAACCCGTCGGCTCCACCAGCACCATCGTGGCCGACTGCTTTTTCCGCTACAACGTCGAGCTGACGCCCAGCATCGCCGGCCTGCTCCTCGCCGGCCTCGTCTCCGACACGCTCAACCTCACCTCGCCCACCACCACGTCACGCGACGCGGAAATCCTCGCCAAGCTCGAGGCCATCTCCGGCGTCAACGCCACCGAGTTCACCGAGAAACTCTTCGCCTCCGGCTCTGTGCTCACCACCAAGCCCGCCGCGCAGGCCATCACCACTGACTGCAAGGAATACCTCGAAGGCGGACGCGCCTTCAGCGTGGCGCAGATTGAGGAGCTGGGCTTCGACCAGTTCTGGAAGCGCAAGGCCGACGTGCTCACCGCGCTGGAGGAGCACCGCCAGGAGCACGGCTATTTCTTCGCCGCCCTCCTCGTCACCGATGTGGTGCTGCAAAGCTCCCTCTTGCTGCTCGCCGGCGCGAAGAGCTTCGTGGCCGAGGTGGACTACCCCAAGCTCGAACCCGGAATCTTCCAGCTCGACGGCGTCGTCTCCCG
>SXTU01000257.1 GCA_005791875.1 Verrucomicrobiales bacterium | reverse complement strand
TTGGTGCCGTAGGTGATGTCGCAGGCGTATTGCGCACGGCGGACGGGTGGCGGCTGGTCGTGCAGGATGCAGCCGACCGTGAGGCCGAGGAACTTATAGACCGCGCCCATCCACTCGCTGTCGCGCGCGGCGAGGTAGTCGTTGACCGTGACGACATGGACGCCGCGGCCGGTGATCGCGTTGAGGTAAGTCGGGAGCGTGGCGACGAGCGTCTTGCCTTCGCCGGTGGCCATTTCGGAGATCATCCCCTTGTGCAGTGCCATGCCGCCGATGAGCTGCACGTCGAACGGCACCATCTCCCAGCGCAGCGGATGCTCGCGCACCATCACGTCCGAACCGCACATCCGGCGGCAGGCGTTCTTCACCACGGCGAAGGCCTCGGGCAGGACGGCTTCCACCTCACGCGCCAGCTCGGCATCGTCCTTGATGGCGGAGAGCTTCGTCTTCCACGCGGCGGTCTTGTCCCGAAGGACCTGCTCGGGCTGGGACTGAAGTGCGGCCTCCAGCTCGTTGATACGCTTCACGAGCGGCCACAGGCGCTTCAATTCGCGTTCGTTCTTTGAGCCGAAGATTTTCTTAAAGATGGTTCCTAACATGATCGAAAGAGGGCGTGACGCTACGGGATGGGAGGGGGTGCGTCAAAGGGGAAGAAAACGCGATGAGCAGGAGCAGGAGCAGGATCACGAGCAGGAGGCGGCGAGCCACCGTCTTCTCGTGCTCCTGATCTTGATCCTGCTCCGAATCCCTCCCGCCGAACCGGCCGTCCTGCAAGTCGGCTCAGGGCCAAGGTAATCCCCGTTCCCGCCCCCGCCATCAGGACAAGTCCCGAGTGCGCTCCCGACGGTTCGGCCTACGTTCCCGCAGTCTTTGGTGCTGCTCGGAGGGACAGGCCGGAGACTGCGGGCCGGCCTCGTCCGGCCTCCTGTTCTTTTCATTCAACCTCTCTCATTATGAAAAAACTCCTGCTCCTCTCCTGCGCGCTGGCGATGCTCTTCGCCGTCGGTTGCGCCTCCATGCACTCCAGCGGCCACAGCGTCGCCAAGTCGCCCTGGCCGGACTTCGCCGCCGCCAAGGCCGCGTTCGACGGCATCACGCCCGGCCAGACCACCATCGCCGAGCTTCGCACGCTCGGGTTCGATCCCTACGTGAACCCAAACGTCCGCATCCTGAACTACCTCGACATCCAAAACCGTTTCCTGCCCAACCAGTCCGTGCGTCTGGAGGACCTGCCCGCGCCCGTGCGCCAGTCGCTCGATGGAAAGGAATCGTCGGTGGCCTATGAGCTGGACCTGACCGTTGTGAACAGCCAGCGCTATGGAAACCTCGCGATGGACATGTTGGCCTTCAACCGCAAGACCCACGAGACGGGCTGGAACTTCAAGGCGCTCATCCTCCTCAACCACGACAAGGTTCTCTACAAGCTCTGGTCCGGTCAGCCGAACCTCGACCGTTACGAGCAGAAGAAGAAGCCGCTCGGCCCGCTCCAGGAGATTGACGGCGCGGCCCGCGCGGTCGCGCTGCCTTAACGCGCTGCCTTAAATCCGGTAGGCCAATTCCCGAGTTTCGGCTTGGAACAAGGGTCGGTTCCGCTACCGTCGCGCCTCGGCCAGCGGAACCGCTGCCCGTCTCTTATGGCGAACCCACTTCCGCCCGCCGCCGCCGCGCCGCCCGTGCAGAACGGACGCGCCGCATTCCTCGCATTGCTGGCCGCGCTTGCCGGCGTGCTGGTGCTGCTCTTCGCGAAAAGTTTCCTGCCGGAATACATCCACTTCGCCAACGACGGCCCGCTCGGCGCAGCCGAAGCCGCATCGAGTCGGATGCCATCGGTGATGACGGGAATGTGGCTGGACTTGAACTGGGTCGGCAACGAAGGCGTCGCCGCCGCGCCCAGCCTGTCGAACCTCCTGGGATGCGTGTTCAGCCCGGTCGCCTACGCGAAGTTCATCGTCCCGCTCTCGCTGCTGCTGCTGGGCTGTGCGGCATGGGTGTTCTTCCGGCAATGCGGCTTCGCGCCGTGGGTCTGCACCGTGGGCGGCATCGCGGCGGGACTGAACGGAGATCGTTTCTCCGTTGCTGCGTGGGGCTTGTCCGTCTGGGTGCTGGGCATGGCGGCGGTGTTCCTCGCGCTCGCGGCGCTGATGGCGGCGACACGACGACGCGCGTTGAGTTTCACAATGCTCGCGGGTTTCGCCACGGGTCTCGGCGTGATGGAGGGTTTCGACACGGGGGCGATCTTCAGCCTCGTGGTCGCTGCGTTCGCGATCTGCCTCGCGTGGGTGGCGGGGCAGGGCGCGCCGGGCTTGCGGCTGGCGCAAGGCTTCGGGCGCGTCGTGCTCGTGGCTGTTTGCGCGGGCTTCATCGCCACTTACACCATCGGCACGCTCATCAGCACGCAGGTCAAGGGCATCGTCGGCATGGAGCAGGACAAGGCGTCGAAAGACCGACGCTACGCGGAGGCGACGACCTGGAGCCTGCCGAAGATCGAGATGCTGCGCGTCATCATCCCCGGGCTGTTCGGCTACCGCATGGACACGCCAGACGGCGGCTCGTATTGGGGATCCGTCGGTGAGAACCCCAACCTCGCGCAGATCAAGGATGCGGCGTCGAAGGGCGACGCCCAGGCCAAGGCCGCGCTCGGCAACCCTTCGCTCTTCCGCCACTCCGGCTCCGGAGAATACGGTGGCGTGCTCGTCGTGCTGCTCGCCGCCTTCTCCCTCTTGCAAGCCTGCCGTCCGCAGGGCGCGTTCGCCGATGCCGAGCGGAAACTCGTCTGGTTCTGGGCGGGCATTGCGCTGCTTTCCATGCTCTTCGCCTTCGGCAAGCACGCGCCCTTCTACCAGTTCTTCTACGCGCTGCCCTACGCCTCGACCATCCGCAACCCGGTGAAGTTCATGCACACGTTCCACCTCGCGTTGATCGTGCTCTGCGGCTACGGGCTGCATGCGCTGGCGAAGCAGTTCGTCAAGCCCGCCGCCGCCGGGGATGCCAAGCTCACCGAGCACGTCGCCAACTGGTGGAGCTCCGTCACCGGTTTCGAGCGCCGCTGGGCGTTGGGCAGCAGCGGAGTCGTCGCGCTCGCCATGCTTGCCCTGCTGCTCTGCGGTTCGGCGCGACGGGAACTCGAGAAACACCTCGTCTCCGTCGCCTTCAACCCGGACATGGCCAAGGCCATCGCGTCGCACAGTATCGGCGAGGTCGGCTGGTTCGTCTTCTACCTCGCGCTCTCCGCCGGGGCCGTCGCCGTCGCGCTCAGTGGATATTGGTCCGGAGCACGAGCGCGCTGGGCGGCCGTGACGCTTGGCTTGCTGATGGCCGTGGACCTCGCCCGTGCCAACACGCCGTGGATCGTCTATTGGAACTATCAGGACAAATACGCCGCGAACCCAATCACGGACCTGCTCAAGCGTGCGCCGCACGAGGGGCGCGTGCAGTCGCTGCCGTTCCAGATCAACCAGCAGTTCGCAGTCTTCCAGCAGCTCTACCAGATGGAATGGACCCAGCACCTTTTCCTCTACAACAACATCCAGTGCCTCGACATCACGCAGGAGCCGCGCTCGACCACCGAGAACAAAGCCTACCGTGAAGTCCTGCTGGGCCGCGCCAACACACTCACGCGACTGTGGGAGCTGACCAATACCCGCTTCATCTTCGGCGTGAACGACACGAACTTTCTCAGCTCTATCGCCGCACAACTCGACCCCGGCCAGAACCGCTTCCGCATCCACACGCCCTTTGACATCGTTCCCAAGCCGGGCGTGAACAACGCCACGCGTCTGGACATGGTCACCGTCGTCACCAACGGCACCGGCCAGTTCGCGTTGATCGAGTTCACCGGCGCGCTGCCCCGTGCCAAGCTCTTCACCCACTGGCTCGCCACAACGAACGACACCGAAGCCCTCAGCCTGCTCACGAACTCGCTCTTCAAGCCGCACGAGTCTGTCATCGTCTCCGCGCCGCTGCCCGCCGCGACGAGCACGCCCGCCACGAACGCCGGCGATGTGAAGTTCCTTTCCTACGCGCCCAAGCGCATCCAGCTCGAAGCCGCCGCCGCCGCGCCCTCCGTGTTGCTTTTGAACGACAAGCATTCGCCCAACTGGGTAGTCACCGTGGACGGCCAGCCCGCGACGTTGCTGCGCTGCAACTACCTCATGCGCGGCGTGCAGGTGCCCGCCGGCAAGCACACGATCGAGTTCCGATACGAGCCGCCCATCACCGGCCTCTACGTCACGACCACCGCCATCGCCATCGCGCTGGCCCTGCTTGGCCTCGTCCTCTTCACGCGCCAGACCGACGGCGCGCCGCCAGTGCAGGGGATGAAGGGAGGATAGAAAGTAGAGGATAGAGAATAGAATTGTTGCCGAATGCCCCAGCTCGCTCGAACCACGTAAACCCGCCGCGCGATCCTCTCTTCTCTATCTTCTATCCTCTCCCCTCACCGCCGTGACAAAGCCCTCGCCGCTCTCCCTCGTCCGCCGCGCACCGCCGCGCCTGCGCAAGGAAATCGAATGCGTCCTCATCAGCCGCACGCAGATTCATCGCCGCGTTCGCGAGCTGGCCAAGCAGATTGAGCGCGACTTCGCCGGGCGCGACCTCGTCGTCGTCTCCCTGCTCAACGGCACGGTCATGTTCCTCGCCGACCTCATTCGCAGCCTGAACATGCCGCTGCGCCTGGATTTCATGGGGGTGTCCAGTTACGGCAGCGGCACCGTCTCGCGCGAGCTGGTCTTCACCAAGGAACTCCGCCTCGATGTCCGTGATCGAGACGTGCTCCTAGTGGACGACATCCTCGACACCGGCAAGACCCTCACCACCGTCATCGCCAAGCTCCAGCAGCTCCGCCCCCGTCAGATCAAGACCTGCGTGCTCCTGAACAAGCGCGCCCGCCGCGTTGAGCCGGTCGAGGCCGACTACTCCGGCTTCGACATCCCCGACCTCTTCGTCGTCGGCTACGGCCTCGACTACGCGGAGCGATATCGGAACCTGCCGTTCGTGGGCGTCTTGAGGCCTGAAATGTATCGGGCGTAGGAAGTAATGCGTAATTCGTAATGCGTAACCTGAGCCTGCCGCCCTTACGATTTGCGCATTGCGCATTACGCGTTTGCCCATGACCATCCGAATCCAATTCTGGTCCTACTTCAAAGACCTCACCGGCTGCACCCAGGCGAGCGAGGAACTGCCATTTGGCTCCACCATCGGCGACTTGCTCCAGCACCTCCACGCTCGTTTCCCAAAACTCATCGCCATGCAGAACTCCACCCTCATCGCCGTCGGCGTCGAGTATCAAGCCCGCGACTACGTGCTGAAAGACGGCGACGAAGTCAGCCTGTTCCCGCCGGTTCAAGGCGGCTGACTAAGCACTAATTACTAATCACTTCCTTGGAGCGCTCCCTCACCCTCACCCCCGACCCCCTCGATGAACCCGCCCTCGTCGCCACCCGGCGCATGACCGGCGACATGGGCGCGGCGGTGTATTTCAGCGGCGTGGTGCGCGGCAGCGAGGACGGCCAGCCAATCTCCGCCATCGAATACGAGTGCTTCCGCCCGATGGCCGAGCATCAGTTCCACCAGCTCTTCGATGAGTTGGAGCACCGCTGGCCCGTTGAGTCCCTCCGGCTTGTCCATCGCCTCGGTGTCGTGAAGGTCAACGAGTCGTCGCTCTGGGTGGAGGTCATCGCACCGCACCGGGGCGAGGCCTTCGCCGCATGCCAATGGCTCATTGACGAGATGAAGCGTGTCGTGCCGATCTGGAAGAAGCCTGTTGTGTGAATCGTTGGTCGGAGCGCCGCTCACTTTCATGCAGCCTCTCCTTAGCACCGGGCTTCAGCCCGGTGTCATGCGCGGCACCGGGGATAGCCGTTTCAACGGCTTCCACTGCCAGTCGTTTGCTTGCCGAAGGACAAACCGTTGAAACGGTTTGCCTCGTTCGGCCTCAATCACACCGGGCTGAAGCCGGGTGCTAATGAGACGGCGTAGTTACTACGGGAAAAGGCGGCTCTTCAGCCGTTGGTTGGCCGTGCCGGGGAAACTCCTTGCATTGCCCACCTCGCAAAACAGAATCCGCTAGCACGATGCCCGACGCGCTCACAGCCCTCAACGCTCACTTGGGCACGCTCTTGCTCGTGCTGAACTTCGCCGTGCTGCTGTTCGGGGCAGCGCTCATCCACCACACCTCGTCCCTGCGCCGCGAGCGACGCGCGCAAGCCGGCCACTTGGCCGAGCAGCTCGGTCGCGCGCACATCGGCCTGCAGAAGATCAACTCCAGTGTCATCGCGCAGACCAACGAGCTGAAGGAGCGCCTCGGCGCAATCCGTCCCGCGCTGGAGCAGGCCGAGCAGCTCTTGCGAGAAGGCGCGAGCTTCACGCCCGAGTTCAAGGCCGTGCGCGGCGAGCTGCGCCAGTTGGACGAACGCATCGAGACGCTAAACCGCACGGCAGGCGAGGTTGCCGCCGCTGGCCAGGCCGCGATGTGTGGCGCGCTGGGCGAACTCAACCAGCAGGTCGGCGCGTTGCGACAAGAGGTCGCGGCCACTGCAAAGGTTCAGCCCGCACCCACGCCCGCGCCGCTTCCCGAGCTGGGGCAGATTCAGGAACAAGTCGGCGCGCTCCGCCAAGCTGTGACCGCGTCTGCACAGGCGCAGGCCGCGAACACCACCGAACTACGCTCAGACTTGAGCGCCCTCGCCGCCGAGCAGTCCCGCGCCGCGCAGGCCGCGCGTGAATCGCTCGCCGCCGAGCTGCGCCAGCAGGAGTCGCGCTTCCGTCAGCTGTCTGAGAAGTTCCTCGCCGAGTCCGCGCAGCTTCGCACCCGGATTGAAAGCGAGAGCCGCCTGCTCCAGATGCCGCCGCCTCGGCAGGTCGCGCCCGACAACGGCCATTCCGCCAAGGCCGAGCTGGACGCCGAGACCCGCAAGGAGTTCCGCAAAATCGCCGACCGCCTCGACGGGCTTCAGCGCCGCATGGAGGAGATCATCAAGCTGTAGGCCACGCGTTGAATTCAGCCACGAAGGATTTGCCTGACCCCAACGTCCAGACAGAAACTCGAACTATCAAACCACTTCGTTTCCTCCTGCCGCTCCTCGCGAGCGGGCTTCTCTCCACCGCGTTCGCCGATGCCGTCAAGGACCGCGAGGGTGCCGTCCGCAAGGACAAGGCGGACATGCAGAACGACAGCCGCTGGATTTACAACGACTGGCAGAAAGGTTTCGCCGAGGCCAAGCGCACCGGCAAGCCGCTGCTCATCGTGCTGCGCTGCGTGCCGTGCCTGTCCTGCATGGGTCTCGACGCCAGCGTGCTCACGTCCACCAACCTCATGCCGCTGCTCGACCAGTTCGTCTGCGTGCGGCTCATCAACGCGAATGCCATCGAGCTGGCGAAGCTCCAGTTCGACTACGACCTGTCCTTTTCCACGCTCTTCTTCAACGGCGACGGCACTCTCTACGGCCGCTACGGCTCTTGGTCGCACCAGAAGGACCCGCAGGAGAAAACCACCGTCGGCTACCAGCGCTCGCTCGAAGCCGCGCTCGCCATCCACACCGCGTATCCTGTGAACAAGGCCGCGCTCGTCGGCAAGCAGGGCGGGCCAACGCCTTTCGCGACTCCGATTGAAATTCCGCTCCTCGCCGGCAGATACAAGCGCGACCTCGACTGGGAGGGCAAGGTCGTCGGCAGTTGCGTCCACTGCCACCAGATCGGCGATGCCTATCGCTCCTACTACCGTGACGCCGGCAAGCCTCTGCCGAATGACCTCATCTACCCGATGCCCATGCCGGACACCGTCGGTGTGACGCTTGAACCCGACCACATCGCGAAGGTGAAATCCGTCGCGCCCGGCAGCATCGCGGCGAAGGCCGGCGTGCAGGCAGGCGACGATGTCACAATGCTCGGCGGCCAGTTGCTCCTGTCCATCGCCGACTTCGCGTGGGCGCTGCATCGCGCCGCAGACACCGCGACGGTCAGCGCGAAGGTGCGGCGTGGCGGCAAGGATGTGGCGCTGTTGCTGGAGCTGCCGACTGGCTGGCGCACGAAGTCCGACATCTCCCGTCGCGTCGGCACCTGGCCGATGCGCGCGATGGCGTTCGGCGGCATGTCGCTCGTGGACCTTTCGGACTCCGACCGCGCCACCCGCGGCCTGGCGAATGACAAGCTGGCTCTCCACGTAAAAGGCCTCGGCCAATACGGCAAGCACGCCGCCGCGAAGAACGCGGGCTTTCAGAAGGACGACGTGCTTCTCGAACTCAACGGGAAGTCCACCCGCATCACCGAGGGCGAACTCATCGGCCAGCTCCTCCAGCAGACCAAGCCCGGCGAGAAGCTCAAGGCCACCGTCCTGCGCGGCGACAAGCGCGTGGAGTTGCTGCTGCCGATGCAGTAACCGCACGCGTCCTGTAGCGGCGCTCTGTGAGCGCCGTCCGGCAGTCACAGACCGCCGCTACAGCAGCCGCACGCCGTTGCCATTCTCCGCCGGGAAAATCGCCCGGCCCATCTCCACGCTCACCCCGGTCGCGATGTCCATCGCGATTAGCACCGCTCCGTCCATGTCCACGTAGTCGAGCAGCGGCAGCAGTTGCGCGATGGCGGAGATGCCCACGCTCGACTCGCACATGCAGCCGACCATCGTGCGCAAGCCCAGCTCGCGCGCGCGGTGCAGCATCCGGCGACCGGGCGTGAGGCCGCCGGCCTTGGTGAGCTTCACGTTGATGCCGTGGAAGAAACCGGCGCAACGGTCCACGTCCTCCGGCACGAGGCAGCTTTCATCCGCCATGATGGGCAAGGCCGACTCTGCGAAGAGCCGCTTCATCCCCGCCCACTCGCCAGCCGGCAGCGGCTGCTCGATGAACTCGACACCGAGCGCCTTCAGCTCCGGCGCGAAGGCCAGCGTCTGCTCGACCGACCATGCGCAGTTCGCGTCCACGCGAAACGTGGCAGTCGTGTGCTTGCGCAGCTCGCGGACGATGGAGAGATCGTTCGCCGTGCCGAGCTTGATCTTGTAAATGGGCCAGCCGTCGAACTCGCGCATCTTCGCCACCATCGTCTCGATCGGATCAATGCCGATGGTGTAGTTGCTCAACGGGCCGCCGCGCTGCGTGAGTCCCCAGAGCTTCCAGACCGGCTGGCCGCGCTGCTTACCCCACAGGTCGTGCGCCGCCTCGTCCAGCGCGCACATGGCGAAGCGGTTGTGGCCGATGACCGGGAGCAACCGGTCCCACAGCGCGGCGGGGTCGTCGAGCTTCTCCGCCTCGATGCTCGCGCGGGCGGCTTCGAGATCGGCGCGCATGACCGGCGCCGTGAAGGCCTTGTAAGCGTGCGACGACGCACCTTCGCCATAGCCCGTGAAGCCCCCGTCGCGCAGTTCGACGAGGAGGTTCTTCTGAACCGTGGTTGTGCCTTGCGAGATGGTGAAGGCGTGCCGGAGAGGCAGATCAATTTCGCGGAGGGTCAGTTGCATGGCTTAAGAAATCAGTTCGTGGACGACGCGAGCGCCGGTGACTGCGGCGTCGGTGAGAGTCTCATCGCGGCCGTGGTGCGGGAAGGAAAGACGCGTGTGATCGAGGCCGAGCTGGCGCAGTAACGTCGCGTGCAGGTCGGGCACGCTGACGCGATCCTTCACCGCGCGGTAGCCGAATTCGTCAGTCGCGCCGTGGGTATGGCCGCGCTTAAAGCCACCGCCCGCCAGCAGCAGCGAGAAGGCGTGGCGGTTGTGGTCGCGGCCCATGCCATTCTGCGAGACGGGTTGCCGGCCAAACTCGCCGGCCCAGATGACGATGGTGTTGTCGAGCAGCCCGCGCGCCTTCAAATCGCGGATGAGCGCGGCAGACGGCAGGTCGGTCATCGCGGCGATGTCGGCGATCTCCGTGTCCACGTTGCGATGCGAATCCCACGGCTGGATGAACGGCTTGACGGGCGTGAAGACCTGCACGAAGCGCACGCCCGCCTCGACGAGCCGCCGCGCGGCCAGGCAGCGCAGCCCGTAGCCGCGAGCGATGGGATCGTCCAGACCGTAGAGTTGGCGTGTGGCCGCGCTCTCCGAGTCGAGGTTGAAGGCGTTGGTGGCGGCGAGCTGCATGCGCGCGGCGAGTTCGTAGTTCCGGATGCGCGCTTCCAACTCCGGCTCGGCGGGATAAGCCTGTTGATGCCGGCGGTTCAACTTCGCCAGCAGTTCAAGCTGGTCTCGCCGCGACTCCGCCGGGACCGGTTGCGCGGGCTGCAGGTTCAACACCGGCGCGCCGCGCGTGCTGAACTCCGTGCCGCGATGCACCGCTGGCAGCCACGCGTTCTGCCAAAGCAGCGCACCGTGCGTGCTGTAGCCTTCGGGATCGCGGAGCACCACGTAGGCGGGGAGGTTTTGATTTTCCGTGCCGAGCGCGTAGCTCACCCACGAGCCGAGCGACGGACGGCCGAGAAAGATTTTCCCCGTGCTCAACAGCACGAGTGCCTCGCCGTGGTTGTTGTGCTCGCTGTGCATCGAGCGCACGAGCGTCATGCTGTCGGCCAACCCGGCGAGGTGGGGCAGGGCGTCACTAATCTCCATGCCACACTGGCCGCGGGACTGAAATAGCCACGGGCTGCCGAGAACACGGTTGGCCTCACTGCCTTTCTGGAACATCTCGACGCGCTCGCTGTGGACCGTGCCATCGAACTTGCCCAGCGTCGGCTTGGGATCGAAGAGGTCCATCTGGCTCGGCCCGCCGACTTGCGTCAGGAAGATGATGGACTTTGCCGGCGGGGCGAACGCCGCGGGCTTCGCGGTGAACGGCGAGGTGGCGGAACCGGCTTCGCGCGCGAGCAGCGAGTCCATCGCCAAAGCGCCGAATCCCAGTGCGCCGAGACGAAGCGCGGAGCGGCGGGAGTTCGCGGGCGTAATGGCAGGCTGAGATGCGGTCGAGTTTCTGTCCCCTCTCCCCCATCGGGGGAGAGGGTTAGGGTTAGGGGGAGGGCAGCTTGCGCAACGAAACGTCTGGATTTCCGAGCGCGCTAGCCCCTCACCCCGGCCCTCTCCCCCGATGGGGAAGAGGGAGAAGAGTTCGCTCGCTTTCCCACCTTTGCTCTCCGGCCCGACGGACTCTCGCCCTACCAGTGATGAGTTCGATGCGTGCTTCACGGGATGGAGAGAAACTCGCTCGTGTTGAGCAGCGTGTGGCAGACGCGGGCGAGCGCGGCGTCGCGGGCGGCGGGGAGATTCGTTCCACTGGTGAGCAACCGCACGCCCTCGTGTTCGGCAAGGGCGCGGCACCAGCGAGACTCCTCGGCGCTGGGTTGGCGACCGAGGGCCAGCGTGAACGCGAGTTCGATGCGCGCGGCAGTGTCAACTCGCGCCGCACAGACACGCGACGCAAGCGCCGTCGCTCGCTCGATGACGAAGCCGTCGTTGAGCAGCGCAAGCGACTGGCTGACGGTCGCCGAGGTCGTGCGTTGGACGCAGTTCGCGTTGAGCAGTGGCTGGTCAAATGCGGCGAGCAACGAGGGGTGATACGTGCGGCGTTGCAGGAGGTAGAGGCTGCGGCGAAAGGCGTCCGCAGGACTCGTTAGCTTGTTAGTGGCCACGCCGACAGTGCCATCGGGCCACACTGCGGTGAGCACCGGCGGCCCGCCGATGCGGTCATCCAATTCGCCACTCGTGGCGAGAAGCGCGTCACGGACCATTTCGGATTCGAGGCGGCGGAGGCGCTGATGCCAGAGCAGGTCATTCGCGGGGTCGGCCTGCTGGGAACGGGCGGCGAGTGCGGGATCGGTGGCGACGGAACTGCTTTGTTGATACGTGGACGAAGTGACGATGAGGCGGATCATCGGTTTGAGCTGCCAGCCGTTACGGATGAACTCGCCGGCCAGCCAGTCGAGCAGCTCCGGGTGCGTCGACCGCGCGCCGGAGACGCCGAGGTTCGCGGTGGTGGCGACCAGCCCGCGACCGAAGAGCTGCTGCCAGACACGGTTCATCAGCACGCGGGCGACGAGCGCGGCGGCAGGGCTGTCCGGCGCGGTGAGCTGCTGGGCGAGGACGAGGCGAGGGCTGGCGGCTGGCTCGTGCCGGCGACTTGCAGTCGCCGTCGGGTTTGCAGCGAGAATGACGGACGGCGACTGCAAGTCGCCGGCACGCAACACCACGGGCAGCGCGGGCTGCACTGGTGCCGCTGGTTTGTCGAACTCACCGCGGCGCAGCACGTGGACGGCGGCGGGCTTGTCCGTGTCAAAGACGACGTGGATTTGGGGCGGCTGGGGCCGGCGCGCGTTGACGGCGGCGATTTCTTTGTCGAGCCGCTCCCACTCGGCCTTGTCGGTCGGCGTGAGCGCGGCGCGGACTTCTTCGGCGGTCACACGCAGCAACCGCTCGAAGCGGCCCACGAGGCGACGTTGCTCCTCCGTGCGCTTCTCGAAGGGCGTGTGCGCGGCGAGCTTCGCCTCCGCGCGGATGGCCTCCGGCACGCGAGGGAGCCGCATTTCCAGAAGCTGATCACGGTAACGGTCGCGGATGACTTGCTGCTCTTGCTTGAGCGCGTTCACCTCGGCGTCGAGCGCAGCATTCTGTCTCTCCAGCGCGGGCCGCGTGGACTTGGGCACGTCGGTGAGCACGCGGTCCTTGGGCCGCAGCCAGGCCTGTGGATTGAATGCAGGCGCGAAGTGCGCGAGGAAGCTGAAGTAGTCGCGCTGGGTGACCGGCTCGTATTTGTGGTCGTGACAGCGGGCGCAGTTGAACGTGAGGCCGAGCAGGTTCGCGGCGACAATCTCGGCGGTCTCCTGCAGGAGCGCGTGATGCACGTCGGGCGTGTTGCTCTCGTCAACCGCGGTCTCGTCGGGCGCGGCGCGTAGGAACCCCGTGGCGATGAGTTGCGCGCGGGCCGACTCGCCGAGCACCTCGACGTCACGCCAGCCGGACAACGCATCGCCGGCAAGCTGCTCGCGGAGGAACTGGTCGAAGGGCTTGTTCTCGTTGAGCGCCGTGATGACGTAGTCCCGGTAACGCCACTTGTCGCGGGCCAGCTTCATGTTGTCTGGGTCGTTGTCGAGCGTGACCGTGTCCACGTAGCCGACGGCATCCAGCCACCAGCGGCCCCAGCGCTCGCCGAATTGCGGGGAGGCGAGGAGTTCGTCAATGCGATGCTGGCTGCTGGCTGCTGGCTGCCCGACTTGCTCCGGCGTGGGAGGCAGGCCGGTGAGGTCGAACGAAAGCCGGCGGAGCAGGGCAGGGGAGGGCGACGGTGGAGAGAAGCGCAGTCCGGCGGCTTCCAAGCGCGAGAGCACGAAGGCATCCACGGGATTGCGAACGCGAGAACTGTCTTTGACGGTGGGGACTTTCTGCGGCACGAGCGGCAGGAAGGCCCAGTGGTTGGAAGCTGAGCTCGCAGCAGCGGCTTGGATCAGGCTGTTCAGGCAAAGCTGCGCGCAGAGGGTGAAGAGCGCGAGTTGTTGCGGGTGTCGCATTGTGCCGTGAGTCGCGGGCAAGTTTCGTCAGCGTGACCGTGAAAGCAACGGGAGTTTTCCCAAGGCTGCGGCACTGTCTGAAGCTGTAGCGGCGTTGTGTGGGCGCCAAGCCCGCGAAGGCCGCGGTCACAGACCGCCGCTGCAGGCGTCAGCGCGTCACCGTCACTTCCCCCGCTTCGGCGATTGCTCGGCGGCCTCGCGGCAGGCGTCGGCGACGGCGGCGAGTTGGGTGAGAAAGTCCTCGCGCTTCGCCTCGGGCAGCACGGCCAGCACGCCCGACTGCAACTTGATGGCGAGCTGGCGCAGCTCCTGGTAGAGGTGCTTGCCGGATGCCTTCGGCCGTATGCGATAGGCACGGCGGTCCTTCTCGTGCGGGCGGCGTTCGACCCAGCCGGCGGCCTCCATGCGCTCGACCAGCGATGCGATGGTGTTCGGGTCACTGCTCATCATCTGCGTCAGCTCGCCTTGCGTGATGCCCTTGGGATCGGCCTCGGTGAGGCAGCGCAGGGCGGTAAACTGGTCGGGGGTAGCGCCGGTGTGTGCGATGCGGCGGCGGAAGGCTTGGTTCAAGCCATACCACGCGCGGCGCAGCAGGGGCGGGAGGCGGCGGCGGTCGGGCGAGTCAATCGGCGGCGCGGCGGGCGGGGCGGTGGGCTTTGAATTCGGGCGGGCGGCCATAGGTCGGAAACCGGGTGTGCGGATAATACGTATCCGTAGTATTTGGTTGCGCTACGCCAGTCAGTGTGGAAAATCATCCCAACGCTGGGAAGAAAATTAGTTGCAGCCCGGCGCGCGTTTGCCAATTTAGCCGCCACTTTGCCAGACCAACTTTGTCAGCCCAGGCCATGAAACTAATCGTCCTCCTCGCCGTCGCCCTTCTCTGTGCGTGTTCCAAGCCGCAGCCCGCCATCGCTGCTCCCGCTCCCGCCGCTTCCGGTCCTGTGAAGGGCTGGCTCGCGTGGCGCGGGCCGAACCAGAACGGCACATCGGCAGAGAAGGGCTTGCCCAGCGCGATTGACCCGAAGAAGCCGCTGTGGACCGCTGACTTCCCCGGCCAGTCCGCACCGGTCATCGCCAACGGCAAGCTCTACATCATGGGCTACCTCGGCGAGGGTGCGGAGTTGCAGGAGGGTGTGCGCTGCTTCGATGCGGAGACGGGCAAGCTGCTGTGGGAGAAGCGCTACACGGACTTCCTCTCGGACACGATTTACCTGCGCTACGCGACGAGTAGCCCGGCGGTAGACCCCGAGACGGGCGACGTCTATATGCTCGGCACACAGGGGATGCTCAAGGCGTTCACGGCGGACGGCAAGGAGCTGTGGGGCTACTCGATGATGGAGCAGTTCGGGCGGCTCACGTTCCCGAACTCGCGCACGGCGTCGCCGGTGATTGATAAGGACCTCGTCATCGTGCGCGGCATCACGTCGAACTGGGGTAACCAAGGCGCGGCCGGCGACCGCATGTATGCCTTCGACAAGAAGACCGGCGAGTTGGTCTGGGCAAGCTGGTCCGGCGAGCGGCCCAAGGACAACTCCTTCTCGCACCCGGTGCTGACGTGGTTCAAGGGCAAGCGCGTCTTCATCACCGCGACTGGCGATGGCAACGTCTTCTGTGCAAACGCGCGCACGGGCGAGGCCATCTGGCGCGTGCCGCTCTTCAAGGCGGGCATCAATTCCACCGCCGTCGTCCACAACAACGACAAGGTCGTCGCCATCTTCGGCACGCCCTACGAGCCGGGCCAAATGGTGTGCATGAAGATCCCGCAGGTGGAGCCGACGCACGCGACGAACGCACCCGTGGTAGTCGAGCGGCAGGCAGTCGAGTTGTGGCATACGCCGGAGATTTCCACCTCCACGAGCCATCCGATTATCGTCGGTGACCGCGTCTATGTCGTCGCGGAGAAGGGCGACCTCTGCTGCGTGGACGTGAACAATGGCAAGATTCTCTGGCGCGTGAAGCTGGGCATCGAACAGCGCAACGCCGGCCTCGTCCACGCGGACGGCAAGCTCTACGTGCCGATGCTCGAGGACCCCGCAAGCAAGGCCACGGGCGACGCTGATGCGGGCACGACCGGCGCGTTCTACATCATCGAGCCGAGCGACAAGGAGGGGAAGATTCTCAGCCACGTCGCGCTCGAAGGCCGCTGCTTTGGCACGCCATCGGTTTACAACGGCAAGGTGTATATGCAGACCACCAAGAAGCTCTATTGCTTCGGCAAGCCCGGCACCAACCCCGGCCTGCCCCCTGAGCCGGCCGCCGAGAAGTGGCCCGCGCCCGGCAAGGCGACGCAGTTGCAGGTCATTCCCAGCGAAGTGCTGTTGAAGCCCAACCAGGCCGCCTCGTTCCGCATCCGCTCGCTCGATGCGAACGGCTTCATCGTGCAGGAGAACATTGATCCCAAGACGGTGAAATGGGTCGGTTACATCCCCCCAACGGCCAAGGTGCGCGCGAGCATGAAGGGCGCGTTCAACGCGAGCGGCCAGCTCGTCGCCGGACCTGAGGTTGTGCCGAGCGCGGGCGCGTTCGAGGGGACACTGAATGGAATGCACGGCTACATTCGCGGGCGCGTGCTACCGGGCTTGCCCATCCAGGAGAACTTCGAGGGCTTCGACATCTCGGTGGTGCACGAGACGGAAGAGGGCGTGAAGTTCGCGTATCCGCCGCTGCCGTGGATTGGGCCGCGCTTCAAGTTCGAGGTGCGCGAGGCTGGCGACACGAAGGCGCTGGTGAAGGCGATTGACAACAAGTTCTTCCAGCGCGCGACGGTCTTCATGGGCGAGCCGAGCTTGAAGAATTACACCGTGCAGACCGACGTGATGAGCGAGGGCAAAGCGCGCAAGATGTCCGAGGTCGGGCAAATCAACCAGCGCTACCTCATCGTCCTGCGTGGCAACGCGCAGGAAATCGAGGTGAACTCGAACCAGGAGCGGCTCAAGGTGGCCGTGCCGTTCAAGTGGAAGCCCAACGAGTGGTATGTGCTCAAATCCCGCGTGGACGTGAAGCCCGACGGCTCCGGCGTGGTGCGCGCGAAGGCGTGGAAGCGCGGCGATTCGGAACCCGCCGAGTGGAACATCGAAGTGCCGCACAAGGTCGCGCACCAGAGCGGCTGCCCCGGCCTCTACGGCTTCGCGCCACAGGAGATGCGCGTGTTCATCGACAACGTCAGCGTGACGGCGAACTAAAACTCTCCTAACGACAACTCTGCTCAACTCGAAATCAACATGAAACATCTCTCCCTCCTAACCGCCGCGTTGTTCGCGGGCGGCCTGATCACCCAAGCCCAAGACTGGACGCAATGGGGCGGCACGCAATACCGCAACATGTTCGCAACCGCCAAGGGCCTGCCCGACAAGTTTGAGCCGGGCAAGCTCGTGAAGGGCACCGAGAACTACGACCCGGCCACGCAGAAGAACGTGAAGTTCACCGTGAAGCTCGGCTCGCAGAGCTACGGCAACCCCACCATCGCCAATGGCCGCCTCTACGTCGGCACCAACAACGACGTGCCGCGCGACAAGCGCCATCTCGGCGACCGTTCCATCCTGTTCTGCCTTGATGAGAAGACCGGCAATCTCAACTGGCAGCTTGTCGTCTCGAAGCTCAAGTCCGGCAAGGTCAACGACTGGGAGAGCCTCGGCCTTTTCTCCTCCGCCGTCATTGAGGGGAACCGCCTCTACGTCGTCACCACGCGCTGCGAAATCCTCTGCCTCGACGTCGAAGGCATGGCAAACGGCAACGACGGCCCTTACAAGGACGAGGCCAAATACGTCGTGCAGGACGTGCTCGGTGCCGACGGCAAGCAGGCTCCGCTCATCCCGCCCGGCGAGAAGGACGCCGACATCATCTGGCGCTACGACATGATGGATGAGTTGGGCGTCTTCCCGCACAACGCCTCGAACTGCTCCATCCTCATCATCGGCGACGTGCTCTACGTCTCCACCTCCAACGGTCAGGACTGGACCCATGTGAACGTCCCCTCCCCGCTCTCGCCCAGCCTTGTGGCGGTGAACAAAAAGACCGGCGAACTCCTCGGCGAGGACGACGCGAAGATTGGTTCCCGCCTCTTCCACGGCCAATGGAGTTCGCCCTCGACCGGCAAGGTCAACGGCAAGGACCTCATCTTCTTCGGCGGCGGCGAGGGCATCTGCTACGCCTTCGACGCCGTGCCCAAGAAGGAAGCCGACGGCTCCTTCCTCAAGACGGTCTGGCAATACGACGCCAACCCGCCCGAATACAAAGCCAAGGACGGCAAGCCCATCAAGTATCCCGCCGCTGAAGGCCCGAGCGAAATCATCGCCACGCCGGTCTTCTGGAAGAACCGGATTTACGTCGCCACCGGCCAGGACCCCGAGCACGGCGAAGGCGTCGGCCACCTCGTTTGCCTCGATGCCACCAAGACCGGCGACATCACCAAGACCGGCGTCATCTGGAGCTTCAAGGGTATCAACCGCAGCATCTCGACGGTCTCGATTGACCCCGCCACCGGACTGCTCTTCATCGGCGACTTCTCTGGCTTCGTGTATTGCCTCGATTCCGAGACGGGTAAGCTGCACTGGAAGCACGACATGAAGGCGCACATGTGGGGCAGCACGATGGTCGCCGACGGCAAGGTCTATGTCGGCGACGAGGACGGTGACTTCGTGGTGCTCGCGGCGAAGGGCGGCCCGAAGGCCGAAGTCCTCAGCGAGTGCAACCTCGGCGCGCCCATCTACTCCACGCCGGTCATCGCGAACGGCGTCATCTACGTCGCTAGCAACTCACACCTCTTCGGCCTGCACGACTCCGTGAAGGCGAAGGCCGTGAAGCCGTAAGCCTTCATCACAACTCATTCCTGAACTGACACCATGCCCATCCCCACCGTTGCCCCCGAACTCGTCGCCCAAGCCAAGACCCAGCTTGACGCCCACCTCCGCGAAATCGTCCAGTGGCACTTCAGCCCCGAGACCGGCTGCCCCTACTGGCTCGACTGGGCCGCGAAGAACTTCGACCCGCGCAAGGAAGTCACCAAGGTCGAAGACCTGCTCAAGTTCGGCCACTTCGCCGACGAATCCCTCCGCGACCTCCAACCCGAGGTCTGGGTGCCCGCCGCGTTCAAGGGCAAACCCTACAACATCTTCGAGACCGGCGGCACCACTGGCATGCCCAAGCAACGCATCGGCTGGAACGACTACAAGGTGGATTACTCCGAGTTCAGCGAGAAGATTTCCGACGCCCACTTCCCCCGCGGCGGCGCGTGGCTGATGATGGGACCGACAGGCCCCCGCCGCCTCCGTCTCGCCATCGAGCACCTTGCCAACGTGCGCGGCAGCTCCTGCTACTTCATCGACCTCGACCCGCGCTTCGTGAAGAAGCTCATCACCAACAAGCAATACGACGTGGCCAAGCAATACATGACCCATGTCGTGGACCAAGCGGCGACCATCCTCCAGCACCGCAAAGTCTCCGGCCTCTTCACCACGCCCAAGCTGCTCGAAGCCCTCGGCGAGAAGGTCAACCTCTGGGAAGCCGGCATCCGCGGCGTTTTCTGCGGCGGCACCTCCATGAAGCCGCAGGAGATCCGCTTCATCATCGAGGAGCTACTGGAGGGCCGCATCGGCTTCTACCCGACCTATGGCAACACCTTGATGGGGCTTGCCGCCAGCGTGCCGCTCCAGCCCGAGGACAACTTCAGCGCCACCTACTACGCCCCGCAACCCCGCGCCGTCCTGCGCGTGGTGAACCCGAAGAAGACCGACGAGACCGTCGCCTACGACACCTGGGGCCGCGTGGAACTCACCACGCTCACGCAGGAGTTCTTCATGCCGCGCTTCCTCGAACGCGACGAGACCATCCGCCGCGCCCCGCGTCCGCCCTACGCCTGGGACGGCGTCGGCGATGTGCGACCCTTCGGCGCGCTGGAGAAGACCATCGTCGAAGGCGTGTATTGATCGGAGTGCGGCGCTCCTCCGGCGAGGCCTCGGGGCAGGTGCATGTGGATGGCGAAGCGAGAGATTATGAACACGACCGTGAATGTCGGGTTGCTCTGCGTGTTGACGGCGGTGCTCGGCCAGGCCGCGCAACTGCCGGAGATAAACCTCTGGCCGAACGGCATGCCCGAGCCGGCCGTCCCCGCCGACCCGCCGGAGAAAATCGAGAAGGGCGCCGACGGCACCTCACGCCGATACAATGTGTCGCAGCCGCGCCTGTTCGTGCATGAGCCCCCGGCTGGGGTGACCCGCACCGGCGTGGCTGTGGTCGTCGTGCCCGGTGGCGGATTCAGCAAGCTGGCGGACGAGCATGAAGGCTCCGAGGCCTGCGTGTGGCTGGCGAGGCATGGCATCGTGGCCTTCCAGCTCGCCCATCGCACGCCCACCACCAAGCACAAGGAGCCGCACGCCGGTCCCGCGCAGGACGTGCAACGCGCCGTCAGCGAGGTCCGAGCGCGAGCTGCTTCCATGAAACTGGACGCAAAAAAAATCGGCGTGCTCGGCTTCTCCGCCGGCGGCCAGGTGTCGCTCATCGCTGCCACGAACGAGCGGCTGTTCCCGGGCGAACCTTCCGCCGCCTCGCACAAGCCGGATTTTCTCCTCGTCATCTACCCCTACAAAATCTACGACCCCGCGACGAAGGCCATCCGCGCCGACATCCGCCTCGAAGCGGGCCTGCCTCCGACCTTCATCGCGCAGGCTGGCGACGACACCGGCTCGCTTCCACAGGGCAGCACGCTGCTGTATCTCGACCTGATCACTCGGAAAACTCCTGCCGAGATCCACATCTACGAAAAGGGCGGCCACGGCTTCGGCATGCGTCCACGCCCGAACGCCACCGGGCCGACCGACTGGCCGCTGCGCGCCGCCGACTGGCTGCGGCTGCGTGGGTTGACGGCGCAGTGAGGCGGACAGGGGAAAGGAGCGCGGCATTCATGCCGCAGCAGGCCTCGACATGAAAAATGCGCTCGAAGCACCACTGCCTAGCGAACGCTTCTGCGGCCTGAAGGCCGCGCTTCTCGCGGACGGTCATCGCCCGTCATCGGGCCCGGGTTCAACCCGCGTCCGCATCGCTGTGATCGCGGATCGCGAAGCCAGTTCGCCTGCGACGCATTGCACCCCGGCGGTCGCCGTGGCCAGGCCGTTGCGCAACCACTCCGTCGGCTCCGTGCCTTTCAAGATTTCAGCGGCAGCAGCCGCGAGCAGCGCGTCCCCGGCTCCGACAGTGTTTCGCGCGCGGACGCGGGGCACCATCGCGCAGCACGCGAAACACGCCGCCTCGTTCACCAGCAACCCGCCGCGTGCGTCGCGCGATAGCAGCACCCAGCCGCCGGTTTGCCGCGAGAGATCCCGCGCGGCACGCAGCACGGCGGCGTCGGAACCCAACTTGCGTCCCGCCCACTGCGCCAGCTCGAACTCGTTCGGCTTCACGAGGAAGGGCTTCGCCGTCACGCCCGCCGCGAAGGCCGGGCCGTCGCAGTCCACCACCACGCGCACGCCGAGCCGGTGCGCAAGGCGGACGAGGTCGCGATACACCGTGGCCCGCGCGTTCCGGCACAGCGCGCCGGAGAGGATGACCAGTGAACTGCGCCTCATCTCCAGCCCGGCGGCGTGGAAGAAGGCACGCCACTCGTCCGCCGAAAGCTTCGGGCCGAGCGGGTTGAAGCGGAGCTGCGGCCCGTGCTCCTGTGTGACCATGACGTTGGCACGGGTTGCCTCGTGCAACGGCACAGCGCGCAGCGGAACGCCTTCTGCGCGCAACTGCCGGCGCAGCTCCGTGCCGGTCGCACCGCCGAGAGGGACCAGCAGCTTCAGCCGTGCGCCCAAGTGTCGCAGCCAGCGGGCGACGTTTACGGACTTGCCACCGGCCCAGCGGCGCTCACTGAGCACGACGTTCTTCTCATCCCAATGGATGGAGCCGACGCGCCACTCCACGTCCACGGCGGGGTTGAGACCGATGACAAGAATCTGCACGAGGGAAGACTGACGGAGGGAGCGGGTTTGGCAACCCGATGATGATGCGGACGCGTTGGCGGGTAGGGCGCGCCTGTCCCCAGCGCGCCGTCAGACTGTTCGGACATCCAACCGGCGCGCTGGGACAGACGCGCCCTACCATGAGGAGACAACGGCTTAAGCCGCGCAGCAGCGCGGCCCTACCAAAGTCAGGGGACGACCTGGATGCGGTAGTAGAGGTTCCGGTTCGAGAGCGCGCCGGAGTGGAGGAAGCTCACGAGGCCGTCTGATGTCGCGGTGATGTTCGTCAGCACGAGCCATGAGCCGGTCGCGAGGTTCGTCCGGTATTGCACCTGGTATTTCTCGCCGGGCACCACTTCGAGGTCAAAGCCGAAGTTCGTCCCGGTGACGAGCGAGGTGGAGGCGGGCGAGCGCACGATTTGAATCGGGTTGCCGCTCAACAGAACGCCGTTCGTTGGCTGGCGTGCCATGACCGTGTAGCTCACGTTGGCCGAGCCGGGGTTCACCACGCCGAAATACCAGTCGCCCGTCAGGTTGGGCAACGCGCCGTTCGTGCGGATCACGAGCACTTCCGGGAGCGCGCCGGGCCGCGTGCCGGCGGCGTCCACCACACCGGCGACGGGATACGTGCCGCGACGAACGACGAGGTCGCCCGGGCCGGTGAGGTTGCGCACCTCGAAGAGCAGCGCCTTCTGGCTGGCGGGTGCGGTGAGCTTGAAGACGGAGTTGGGCGCGTTGCCCGGCGTGGTGGTGGCGGCGAACGGCTGCGCGTCGGCTGCGGTCACGACGTTGTAGGGCGTGCCGGCCTGGCTGGTGGCGCGCACGGTGAAGTTCACGGGCGAGTTGTCCGCGTTCTGCACGCCGAGGAACCAGATGCCCGGCGTGAGCGAGCTGGCCGTGCCGTTGGTGACGACGAAGATCTGCTCGGCGAGCGTGCCGGGGTTGGCGCTGCGGAAGTCAAACTGCGAGACGCCCGGCGATGCGGTCGGGCTGTTCGAGCGGAGGAGGTAGAGGTTCACGTCGCCGTTGGCGTTGAGCAGCTCGAAGGTTGCTGCGCTCGCATTGGCGGGCACGGTGAACTTGAACTGGTTCAACGCGGTTGTGCGCGGGATGAAGCTGGGCAGCGGCGTGCCGTCTGCCAGCGCGGGGATCACCGGCGGCAGCGAGGTCTGGTCGAAGTTGATGTTCAGCGAGACGTTTACCGGGCCGGCCGGGTTCAGCGCCTGGATGCCGAGGTAATATGCGCTGCCAGGCCGCAGCAGCGCGGACGAGTTCGTGTTCGTGGAGACGAGGAACGAGCCGGTGGACGCGCCGCTGAACATCTCCTTCGTGCCGGGCGCGCCGGGCAGGGGCAGGGAGGCGGGATGGAATGTGACGCGCACCGGGCCGCTGGCGGTCACGAGGTTCGTCGCGATGCCGGCGGCGGAAGGCACGGGCACGCGGAAATACTGGGGCGCGGACGAGAGCAGCACGATGGGATTGATCACTCCCGGCGACACGGTCAGGGCGGTGGTGTTGGAGGCGGCGTAGGAGAAGTTCAGGTTCCACGAGACGACCTGCGCCGTGCCGTTGGTGCCGCCGGCGCGGGTGTCGGCTACCTGCAATCGCCACGTGTTGTTCGTCAGGTTGGTGCCGGTGGGATTGGCGGCAGTGTAGAGCGTGTAAGGGTTCCATGTGCGCTCGCCGACGAAGGCGTTGAGCGACTCCTCCGGCAGGTAGAAGTTCTTCGCGCGGTAACGGAAGACGGCGGCTTGACGGTCGTTGGGCTGGTTCTCGCCGGGGCCTTCCACGGCGACATAGAGGTCCACGCCATCCGTCGTGATGGCCTTGCCGATGTTCGTGGAGGGGAAGCCGATGGTGAAGTTGGTGATGTTGTTTGTGATAACCGAAACGATCGGGTTGTTTGTCAGGAAAGGCGGGTAGCCCGCAAGGACAGTGAGGTCAATTTCCATCAAGAACGCGTCCCAAGTCGAATTGGCGTTGATCACCGAACCCACTGCATAAGCGCGATCCAAACTTTCGATGGCTATGACTTGACTGAGAAAACTGGTGCGTCCTAGACCAAAATAGTTGGTGACAAATGACACGTTCTGCGTGGAGCCGGTCAGGCTCCACAGATCCATGAGGCAAGTCGAACCCACACCGGGCGAATACCCCGCCCCCACTGCGATGATCCTGTCTCCAGAGACCGCCACAGAGTTGTAGTGGCCTTTGGTGGAAGCACCGAAAGCATTCGTGGATCCCAGCGCCCAGCGCGGCATGCCATTCGTCGCCTCCAGACACATGAGGAACGGCACGTTGTTGGTCGAGATCACCACGGCGTCAATGTTCGTGAAGCCGGCGGCGATGACGTTTGTGCCGTAAGCCACGGCCACAGCGTTGCCCGGCATGTTGGGCGTCTGGGGCGCTTCGATGTAGACACGGGGGGAGACGAACGGGCCGACGATTGGAAACCCTCCTACAGTCGGTGTGACGAGAGTTACCGCGCCGCCTGCGACGGTGACGGTGAGCGCGATAGTTCGCTTGAGAGGGTTTAGATTCAGCGGGTCGAACAGAACAGCGTAAGGCGGGGCAGTGTAGCCCGAACCGCCGAAGGCGACCGGCAACGAAGTGATGTCCCGCGTCAGGCCCGGCCCGCCGTTGGTTACCACGCCGATGGAAGCCGCCGCCATGTGGCCGCGCGTCCAGATGGGCTGGCCGTTGGTGCCGAACTTGGTGAGGAACATTCGGTCGAAGGTGTTCGTCAGGCCGAACGCGGTGGTCGTGCTGTTCGTGCTGAACTGCGCGGAGCCGACGGCGTAGAAGAAGTTCGTGCCGCCCTCCGAGCTGCTGGCCACGCCGTTGAACGTCTCGCGGCTGTCCGCGCCGGAGCGCTCAAGGCCGAAGACGGAGTCGGTGATGCCGCGCGCGACGACGACTGCTGATGTGCCGACGGGCTGGGCGTTGGTCGGGCCGTTGAAGGGGAAGATGGCCACGAAGGAGTTCGTCGGGGTGCGGGTCTGATACGGCCCGATCAGCTTCACGCTGTTGTTCGCCGAGCCTTCCGCGATGAAGATCGCGCCGAAGTGATCCGCCGCCAGACCGCGCGGCGTGTTCATCTGCGCCAGCGTGCCGACGGCGTTGGGGGAGTTGCCGGACGCGCTGCCCGCGATCGTCTCCACCTGGCCCAGCGGTGTCACGCGGCGGATGCGGTGCGTTCCGGCGTCGGACACGTAGAAGTTGCCGTAGCCATCGCGGGTGATGCCGGAGGGCGCGCTGAAAGTCGCTCCCAAGCCCACGCCATCCACCGAGCCTGCGACTCCCGAACCGGCGAGCACGCTTCCAAGTCCGTTGACAGTCTTGATACGGTTGTTGCCGGTGTCCGCGACGTAAACATTCGTGCCGGCCACCAGCACGGACCTCGGAGCGGACAACGGAGCCACGGCCACTGGCGTTGTCAGCGTGGTCAGGGCGACGCCGCCGATCTGGCGGATGACGTTGTTGCCGGTGTCCGCCACCAACAGGACGGCGTTGTTGCTGAGGGCGAGACCTTGCGGGCCGTTGAAGCGCCCATCGGGAAAGCCTGGTGCGCCGCTGTCCTCGCTGCCGGCGGTCATGGCCGCAGCACCCCATGTGTAGAGGAGCGTGCCGTCGTTGCTGAAGCGCTTGACCTGGTGGTTGCCCGTGTCGGCCACGTAGATGTCGCCGTTCGTGGAGTTGATGGCCACGCCGCCGGGGCTGCTCAATCCGGTGATCACCGGGAAGGCCACGCTCAAGGGGGAGAACGTCCCGTCTGTCCCGGCGAACGGGATGGTCAGCGCGCGGCTCAGGCGGAGGATACGGCCGTTGCCGGAGTCCGCCACATAGACGTTGCCGGTGCTGTCGAGGGCGACGCCGCGCGGCGCTGAGAGCGTGGCGGGCGCGACGCTGATGCCCGGCACGGCACCGGACACATAGTCGGACACGGCGTAGCTGACTCCGCCGCTGCGCAAGACAGTGAGAGTGTTCGACCATGTGGAGCCGACCGCTACCGCCGTGGGGTTGGCCGTGATCCGCATGAAGCGGGACGCGCCACTGAACGGGATGTTGGTCGAGTAGGCGGCGGTCCCATTCGCATCCATCAGCGAAAGCCCCTGATACTCGATCAGCATCCGGTTGGCGGTGGCTCCTGCGAAGGTGAACTGGATCGTCCCGGAGGTGCAGCCCAGGTCCACGTCGTTGGTTTGCGGCGAGTTCGTGCCGCTCCAAGTGTGCAGCACGGGCGGGAACCAGTTGCGCGTCTGGCCCACGGCCACCACGCCGTCCGCAGTCACCGCCACGCCGTTGAAGAAGGTCTGCTGCGGCTCCGTGCCGCCGACGCCTGCGCCGCGATAGCCGCTGAATGGGCCGGTCCAGAAATTTGTCACGGCGAAGTTCGTGACGGGATAGCTGATGAGGTTGCTCGAAACCTGCACGCCGGCAATGAACTGGGTGAAGACAAGATTCGTGGAGACGTTCGTCAGGATCGGCGTCTGGTAGGACACGAGGAATCCGTCCTTCGTGTTGTTGCGGTCCGCCACGCCGGCCATGAAGAGGGAACCACCGAGCTGCGCCATGCCGCTGGGGGATTCCTTCACCCTGCCGAGGCCGTCCCGGTAGCCGAAGGTGAGGTTGGTCGCGTTGGTGAAGAGGAGCGGCGGGGAGATGACGGCGGAGAAGGGCGCGGGGATGAACTTCATGGGCATCAGGTAGCCCAGGTTGTGGAAGCCCAGCGCCGCGTAGCCGTTGGTGTCAATGTGGGTCGAGAAGTTCGTGTTCTCGCTGAAGTTCGCGTAGAGGTTCGAGACGCTCAGGCCGTTGGTGCCGTAGCGGTCCTCGAAGAGCAGGACCTTGGTGCCGCTCGGGCTGATGAGGTGGATGACGAGGTCCGAGACGCGCGGGTGCTTGATGGCCAGACCCACGTCCACGCCGGCGACGACGCGGTCCTGCCCCGCGGTGATGAAGAGGTTGGTGACGGAGTTGTCGAAGAGCGGGGCAAGCGCGTTCGTGAAGGACAGGTCCGTGAGGGACGTGGAGAGGTCCAAGCCCAGCGTGTAGCGGATCGTGAGGGTGAGCAGTCCGGCGGAGTTGTTGATGATGCGGAAATTCCACCGGCCCGGTGTGAGCGAGGGGGTCCCAGCAGGCGCGGCAAAGCTGTTGGTCAGGTTGAGCGAGGCGACGGAGGAGATGCGCAGGTGCGGGAGAAGCAAGGAATCCGAATTGTCGAGGTCGAGCGTGCCGATCGAGTAGGCCAAGGACGACGGGATGAAGCCCGGTGAGCCAGCGAGCAGGTCCACGCCCTGGCCCTGCGGTGCGGGGCCGGGCACGCCCGCGAGACCACCGCCGATGATGTCCACGTCCAGGTTGGTCGCGTAGGTCGGGATGTCGAGGAAGTCCACGAAGGACTGGCCCTGCTGAAGCGCGACGGTGCGGTAGAAGACGCCGGTGTTCGTGCTGTAGGCGTTGGTGTAGGGCCTTATGTAGATGCTCGCATAGTCCAGTGACCCGGTCTGGAAGGGCGCGTTGTCATAGACCTCGAAAATCCAGAGGCCGATGGCGTCCTGGCCGATGAGGTCGGTCACGTCCCCGGGGCCGTCGGGCGGGTTGCGGAAGTCGTCGAAGGTCAGGACGTTCGTCACCAGTCCGCCGGGGGCGGGCGCAGCGGTGGGGGAGATGGTGTGGTTGTTGAGCGTGATGACAGTGCCGTTGAACGTGAGGGTGCCGACGAGGTCGCCGAGGTTCTCATGCACGTAGGTCAGGGAATTGGAAAGGCTCTGGATGGTGATGTTGGTGGTGCAGATGCCGAAGAGCATGATGCCGCCGGGGGCCTCGGGGGAGCCGTCGGGGATTTCCGCAGGCACGGGGAACAGGTCTATGAACACGCCGCCGTTGGTGGAGTTGGTGCTGGAGGGCAACTGCGTGGCGGCGGCGAGGAAGCCGTATTGGCCGCCCTGCTGGTCCTCGGACTTGATGCCGACGAAGAAGACCTCGCCGGGAGGACCGGTCGAAGAATTGGTCACAGCGATGAGTTCGTAGCCGCCGCGGTTGGTCGAGCGGAGTGTGTTGGCGTGTGAGAGCACCTGGGGATCAAGGTTGGTCAACCCGCCAGCTCCGGAAAGTCCCGGGTAGGCCAGACTGCTGCGGGTGACATACATATCCACGTCGGCCTCCTTGATGCGGCTGCGGGCGAGGTTGGGCGGCAGGAAGGTGGAGAGCGTGACATAGGGACCGCCGTTGGTGATGGGCAGGCGGACCACGTTGGTTGTGATGTTGGTCACCCCCGCGACGACGTTCGTGACCATGTTGGTCGCGGTCGCGCTGGCGTAGTTCTGGTTCGTGAACACGTAGAAGTTCCACTGGTTGGTGACGCCGTTGGTGTTGGCGTTGGCCGTGCCGTTCACGCTGAACAGGCCCGGGTTCGCACCCACGCGCTCGTTGAGGTAGGGCAGGCCGTTGGTGACGATGTTGACGAGGCGGTTGGTGTAGTTGAAGAAGCCGGCTGGGTAGGCTCCGGGCGTCGGCTGGACACCGACGGTCCGCGTGGTCTGGTCGGTGGAGATGACGAGCGAGTAGTCTTGGGCGACCTGGTTGGTGTTGCCGGAGACGGCGTTGACGTTGACCTTCCGGCCGATGACGTAGATGCGGTAGGTCGTGGCGGCGGTGTTGGTCAGCGGGATGAAGATGTTCTCCACGTTGTTCACCGCGTCGCGCTGGCTCTGGCTGCCCGGCGGCGTGGGCTGGGTGAAGGTGGTGCCGGGCGCGAAGTTGTTGCCCTCATACACGGAGCCGGCGGCGACGAGGTTCGTGACGTAGAGGTCGAGGTCGTTGACCAGCTTGGCGGAGGAGATGGGGTTTCCCGCCGGGTCGGTCCACGCGAGGGTGATCTTCAGGAAGTTCGTCTGCGAGGGGGAGCCGGACACCGCCACGTTGTAGGAGTGATACTGACCGGAGGCGAGGTGGTTGGTGCCGTAGGAGCTTTCGTCCACGATGACGATGCGAGCGGTCAGCGGGACAGGGGAGGAGTTGGTCAGGAAGCCGAAGGTCGCGGCTGCGGTGGATGGCACCGTGTTGCTGAGGGAGGGGATGCCCCAGCCCTGATGGGTGACGGGGTTGTTGACGGCCAAGTCGTAGGCCGGGCCGAGGGACTGGGCGCGGTTGATGAGCAGCGCCTTGTTGAGCGAGGGCTTGTTCGTCCGGGTGTGGTTCACGGCGAAGAACTCCTGCATCAGCGCGAGCACGCCGGAGACCTTCGCGGCGGCGAAGCTGCTGCCGGAGTCGTAGCGCCACTGCGAGGAACCCAGCATGTTCTGCACGTCGGTCTCCTGGAGGTTCGTGAAGGTGGAGGCGCGGAGCGAGACGAGATACGCGCCGGGCGCGACGAGGTCGGGCTTGAAGCGGCCCGCCGTGCCCTCGATGCCGACGCCCACGTTGCCACGGCTGGAGAAGTCGGCCACCTGGTCCAGGCTGTCGGAGTGCGCGATGGCGATGGGGTCGTTGGTGCCAAAATTGGTGGAGTTTAGCGAATTGGGAACGAAGCGCAGCAGCTCCGACGCGCCCACGGTGATGACGTTTTTGCCGTTGCCGGGCGAGGCGATGGTGTCCGCCGCGCCGCCGGTGCCGCCGGAGTTCGCGCCGCCGGAATTGCCGGCGGCGAAGACGTGCGTGATGGGCTGGTCGTGCGAGCGGAAAGGGAGGGAGTCGCGCACCGCCTCGTCGAAGAGCGCGGAGTTGATGTCGTAGGTGGAGACAGGGTAGCCCCAACTGTTGTTGACGATGGTCAGCTTGTCCGTGGCCAGCGCGGAGTTGGTGATGAGCCAGACGTTGCCGTAGTTGGTGTAGTCCCGGTCGAAGAGCGAGAGGGGGAAGAGCAGCGCGCCGGACGCGATGCCACGGAAGGAGCCGCCGGCGATGGAGCCGTTTGTTGCGGCGGGTGTGGTGCTGTGGTTGGCGGCGATCAGCCCGGCGACGAAGGTGTCGTGGCCGCCCACGTCGGTGGTGGCGCTGACGGTGTTGGCGAACATCCGGCCCATGAGGCCCGTGTGCGCGAGGTCCACGCCCGAGCCGACGACGCCGACGGTGACGCCGTTGCCAGTCAGGCTCAACCAGTTGCCGGCAGGCGCGACGTCCGTCGTGTTCGTGGACACGTCAAGGCGCACGCGGGAGAGGTCGTTCATCAGGATCGGCGAGTGATACGTCTCGATGTTCTGCACGGCGGACAACTGCGCGATCGCGACGAGGCTGTTCGCGGGCGGCGCGATCGTGACGACGTGGCCGAAGGGGAACGGCTGCTCGCCCTTCACCTCAGCGCCGAGCGCGCGGAGCTGCTCCATCGCGGCCGTCTGCGTGCCGGAGAAGAGAACGAGGTTGAGCCAGCGGCCTGCGGGCATCGCCTCGCGGCGGACGGCCAGCGGGAGAAGCGTCATGTCGAGTTTGTAGAACGGCTCGAAGGGCAGGACGCTCTGCACGCGCGGGGAGATGCGGAGCTGCTGGGCGTCGTTCGCGCTGGCGCGGACGAGGTAGGTGTTGTTCGGCACGTAGCTGACGATCTCCGCGCCGACGCCGCGCAGGATGGCGCGGAATTTGTCGTCAATCGTCCCGCGCGCCTGCACGAGGTAGCTGCCGGGATCGCCCTGCGCGCGAAGGTGCGCGGGGATGTTCATCGTCGCCGGTTCAAGGGTCTCGATGAGGGCGTTGCGCATCAGCACGGCGGTCTCGCTGCGGAACAGCTCGGAGTCCTTCTTCGAGGTGTTGCGGACGCGGAAGGGATATTGGCGGTCATCACCGAGGGAGGTGATGTGCGCGCTGGAAGACCCGGGCGAAGCCTTCGCCGCAGTGGCGGGCTTGCGTCCGGTGAGGACTGAGGGCAGGCGGGTGAAGCGTTCCCAGAGGCCGGGCTGGGCGGGCGTGTCGTTCGTGGTGTTGCCGGTCAACTCGCGCTGGCGGCGCTGCTCGCCTTGACGCAGGAGGAGCGCGGCCGCGATGAGCAGCAGCAGGCAGGGAAGAAACCAGTTTCGGTTTTTCATACGCACTTCCGCGAGTGTGCCGAGAGGTTACGAGCCAGGGAGGATGGCCGACAATACGGTCTATTGCTGAACGCGCGCAGCTCGCCTGCTTGCAGGCTGGCTGGGAGACTTTTCGTGAAGCACGATCGTCGCGGTAGAGCGGACGCGTTCCCCCTCACCCCGGCCCTCTCCCGCCGGGAGAGGGAGAATCGTCGGCAGCCGGTGGTTGGAACGGGCGCGTCTGAATCTCCGGAAAGCGACCGAAGCGGCTCCCTCTCCCAGCGGGAGAGGGCTGGGGTGAGGGAGAACGGGTTTGAATTTCCAAGCGTGGCACCAAGAAATTGAGATGCGCCCCTGCGCGACGCACGCATCAACCGAGGGGACATCCAGTCTATTTCGCCGGCGTTCACAAGATTTGGCAGTCGGGCGTTCATCAGTTGGGCGGCATCTGCTTGTGGCTCTCGACGACGATGCGGGGGAAAAATTGCGGCGGTGCGTTGGCGGGGAGCGGGCGCGGGAGGAGGCCCGGCTCCGGCAGGCCGTCAATGCGGATCAAGGTGCGCGTGGCGAACTCGCCGGTGATCTGGTAGTTGGTCACCATTTGTGCAAACACGCCGCCGCCAGCACCACCGACGTAGATGCCCCGCTCGGCGGGCTTGAGCGACTGGCCGATGCCGTAGATGACCATGCGCGGACTTTGCTCCAGGGTCAGCAGCCCGAGCGTCTGCTGCGGGATGCGCTCGACGAAGACGTCGTTGAGGGCGTCGATGGTGCCGCCGTTGCGTGCGATGAGCGGGGACTCCAGAGGCCACCAGTAGGATTGGGCCATCGTGCGCGGGTCGGAGTAGTTGAGATAGGGGTTTGGCGGGTTGCCGACGGGCGCGGCGCGGAGCGCTTGATAATACCAGCCCTGCCAGTAAACCCGCGCGCCTTGGGCGTAGGCACCACCGTTCCATCGCTGGCCGACATTCAGATACGGCGAGAGAGTGCTCATCTGGTGCGTGGTCAGGACGCTGCCGATCTTGTTGAATGAGCGCGACGGGTAGTAAAGGTCCCACCAAGCTGGGAACGTGGGCGGCATGGTGGCCGAGGGAATGCGGTTAGCATTCGCCGGCTGGAGCGAGTAGTAGGCGACTCCCTGATGGACGACGACCTGATTCTGCGCGTAGGACGCGAGGCTGTTCCAGGTCGGGACGTTGGTCCAATAGCTGAAGTTGCCGGCGGAGACTTGAACGAAAGGATTCAGGCCCTGGTTCGTGCCGTTCAAGGCGAGATAGTTGTTCGCGGACCCGTAGAAGCCGACCATGTAGGTCACCATGTCGCCCGGGCTGTAGTTCGCGGCCGGGTTCCACATCGGGAGGCGGTGCTTGGCGTTGATGATGCCGGAGGCGTAGTCGCCGACGATGTTGGTGAGCTGCGCTGTCTGTGGCGTGATGACCACCGGCCAGTTCCCGGGCAGCAGCCCGTTGTTGGTCAGCACGAGCGCACCGCCCAGCGCAGCAGCCCACGCGGCGCGGTTGGTCTGGTTCACAGAGAGCAAACCGCGCGTGGAGTCGGCATTGAGAGCGGCGGAGAAGACGTCCACAAGCCGCCAGTCGTTGGTCGGGCTGCTGTCCGAGCTGTGCGCCCAATAGAACCAGTTGGTCGGGTTGGGCTGGTCGGACTTGAGGTTGAACGTCTGCCACGGCGTGCCGCGATGGACGCGCCCGATCCAGCCGAGGTTGGCGAACTTGCGCTGCGGGAAATCCCACGCGTCGGAGTTGAACACGCCGGCGTCCTTGAGCCGCTGGTCGTAGGCGGCGGGGGCGACGGTGTAGAAGTTCGTCAGGTTCGCGAGCGGCGTGCCGACCGGGTTGAGGGCGCGGCCCCACGGCATATAGAAGCGGTTGATCCCGCCGTTGGTGACGAAGTTGAGCCGGCCGTTGACCAGGCCGAAGTCCACGCGGTAGAGGGTGCCGGCGGGCGGCGCGATGGCGATGGGCGGGACGATGGGCGTGACCTGGTCGCCGGTGCTGGTGCGATACGGGTCCGTCATGTCGCGCGTGGTGTAATGCACGAGCGGGTCGTTGGCCTCCCAACTGACAGTGTAGGAGATGACGCGCGTGGGGTTGAAGGGCGACTGGACGGTCGCGCCCAGCGGCAGGCTCTGGTTGGGCGGCAGGACGCCGGTGGTGCCCATGAAGCGGCGGAAGCGGTCAATCTCCCGCAGGACAGGAGTGTTCAAGCTATATTGCCGCCAGAGGTTGGTCGTCTGGTTGTTGACGTTTGTGTCCAGGCACATCGCGATCTGGTTGGAGATGCCCAGCGTGCGGTCGAAGACAGTGGCCCCGGCGCGGTTCGTGAACCAGTAGCGCACGCCGAGGTCCGTCGGGCTGTTGGTCACGCGCAGCGCGGTGGCGAGGTCCATGCCGGCCACGAGGTTCGTGAGGGTGACGAAGTCCACCACGCGGTTGTTGGCGGTTTCGTAGAGCGCGTAGAGAAGCGTGTTCGTGATGGTGATGCCCAACCGCATCTCCGGGAAGCCGTTCGAGCGGTTGAAGATGCTCGGGCTGCCGGGGCCGCTGGGGCTGGCGGGAATGAAGCCGCCGTTGGTGAAGCCGGCCAGCGGCGGGTAGTTCGTCGCGTAGGCGTAGCCGCGCGCAATGTTCGTGGACAGCGCGGGGACGTTCGTGAAGAAGAAGCTCTTGAAGCTGTTGGGGTTGTTCCCGGCAAAGCCCGGCCATGTGCCAGCGGGGATCAGGATGTTCGTGCCGTTGGTGCTGATGTTCGTGTAAACCGGGCCGAACTCGTTCGTCAGAACGATCCGGGTGATGTTCGTCGCCACCAGTGTCAACGGACGCCCGAAGGCCAAGGCGTAGGAGTTCCACATCTCGAAGCCGAAGATGTTGGTCAGTCCGATGATCTGCGACTGGTTGGTCTGCACCAGCGGTCTGCCGCCGGCCAGTGCCATCGGTCCGATGTTCGTCCCGTTGGTCTTCACGAACTCCAGCCGCCGCGTGTCGGAGAAAAGCGTCTGCACGCCGAACTCGTTGAAGCTCGGGTAGCCCTTCTTGGCACCGATGATCACCGGCGTGCCGGCGATCAAACACGAGAAGTTGGTGCCATCTCCCGTCCCGGTGATCCCTCCCGCGTTGGTGTAGAGCGCCATCCGGCTGTCTGGATCGGCGAGCTCATACGTTGGGAGGCCAAGCAGGTTGGTGTCCGTGCCGTTCGTCCAGTAGCCGACGATCTTGATGAAGTCGTTGCTGGGCCAGCCGTTCGTGTTGAAGGCGAAGTAGGGACGGAAGAGCGTGGGGTAGGCGGGCGAGGCGTTGTTGGTGGTGGTGGCGTCGTAGAGGTTCGCCGCGAACTGGAGGAGCCGGTGGACTTCGCCCGAGTAGTAGCTGAAGGGGTAGATGGGGATGTTCGTGACGCTCAGGCTGATCCCGCCACTGTTCGTGCGGTTCACGTCCACGACGAATCCCGCATAGACGTTGCTGATGATCCCGACGCCGGGCGCATAGAGGAACGGGAAGAGCAGGGCGCTGTTGGTGTAGTAGGTGTTGACGTAGTTGAAGTTGAAGCCGCCGCCCATGAACCAGTTCGTGGCGAGCACGAGCGGATCGGTCCCGGCGAACCCGGTCCAGTTGTTGTTCATGAAGATCTGCGGGCTGCAGCTCGCGCGGATCATCAACTCGGCGGCGTTGAAGAAGAAGTAGTTCGGGTCCCATCCCGAGAAGGCGGTGAGGTCGCCGCCGGAGGAGCCGATGGTGATGTTGGTGGGGTTGAAGGCAGAGTTGGACCAGTTGACGTTGAGCCTGCCGCCCACGGGTGCGGACTCGACGCCCAGGACGTTCAGGAGGTCGTAGAACGTGCGGCGGTCACGGTCCCCGGCGGCGGTCGCGGCGATGTTGGTGCCGAGATAATGGAGGTTCGTGGTGAACGGCGTGTAGTTGCGCGTGGTGAGGAACAGCTCGTTCATGTCGTGGAACTGCTGCGGGACCGCGGCGGTGTTGGTGCCGCCGACCCAGACGGTGTTGGTGCCGTCCACGTTGGCGGTGAAATTGGTGCTGCCCATCAGCGGGCCGTTTGCCAGCACGTCGAACTCCGCGTTGGTCAGCGCCGTGGCCGCGGCTGCGCCGAAGAGCGTGCCCAGCGTGGGATAATTGTTGTAGCTGCCGTTATTCCGGAACAGGAGCAGGTTGAGCGCGTCGCGGAAGGGGTTACGGTTGTTCAGCGCGGAGACATACACGCTCGGATTGGCAGCCAACGTGTCGTAGGCGGGCGCGGGATTGAACCAGCCCCAATACGGGTTCAACTCCGCGAGCAGTGCGGCCGTGTTCATCTCCTGCGGGCCGAGGCTGTGGTTGCGGTAGTAGCCCTCGGAGTTGACGCCGGGGCGGAGTTTGGCCTGGTTGTGAATCAGGTTCAGATCGAGTGTCTTGCCCGCCGGCGCCATCAGGTAGGTGTAGCGGATGAGGAAGCGGTTGTTCGGCCCGTGCGGCTGGCCGGGGTTTTCAAGGACGCCCAGCCAGTGTGGGTCGCCGGACTGGAAGCGGTCGGTCGGCTCGAAATATCCATTGCGGTTGAAGTCGTAGTAGTAGCGCCCTTGGTTGGTTTCGGCCGAGTGAGGTGCGGAGAAGCCTCCGTTCGTGAACGCCGTAGCATTAGTGAAGTTCGTGGAGAAGACCGGCACGCGTGCGTCGTATTGCAGGTTGGCGATGTTCCGGAGGAAATAGTTCGCCAGGTTTGCCGGGGTTGGGTTCGCAAAGTAGGTGCTGTAGGCCTCAGCCGAGTTCACGTTCAGCACATTGGCGACGCCGGAGGTGAAAGAATTGCCGCTCTGGTAGTTCGTCGGGACCATCAGGCCGTAGTTCCATTTGTCACCAGTGGCGATGAGGCGGGCGACGAGGTCGGCCTGCGCGCGCTGCACCGCGTATTCCGCAGCGTTGCGCGCCTCGCCCTGAGTCAGCGTGGCCTCGACGGAGCGGCGTTCGCGGCGCGCGATGCCGAGGAAGGCCACGACCATGAACGTGACCAGCGAAAGCATGATGAGCGTGGCGACGAGCGCGACGCCGGAGGCAGGGCGGGTAGGGCGCGTCTGTCCCAGCGCGCCGCTCGGGTTGCCGGATGATGCGGCGGCGCGCTGGGGACAGACGCGCCCTACCATGCTGCGCAGCGTCGCGACCGGACGGGATGGGAAGGTGAGTTTCATCACTGGCCTATGCGGACGGGAAGCTGGAGGCGGAAGATCTGGACAGCGTCGCCCTGCAAGTAGAGGAAGGCGGCGGCGGCGGCGGTGTTCGTGCCGGCGACCATGCCTTGAGCCTGCGCGGCGACCTTGCTGTCGAGGAGGCCCAGCTCCAGCTCGACGTAACGCGGGACGTTCGTGCCGAAGAACAGCACGTCGCCTCCGCTCACGGGGAAGGTCGAGTTGTTCGCATACGCGGTGCATTTGAAGTGAACGACGTTGTCCGCGACGCGCCGGAAGAGGTTGGTCTGCGAGGCGGGGGTGTTGGCGGCGAAGTTGTTGATCGCATACCACATCCGGGTCGCGTCGTTGTTGTAGGTGCCAAGCTCGTAGCGGTAGAGCGTGCCCAGACCCGGCGTGGTGGAGAGCGGGTAGAGCGCGTTGGTGGAGCTGGCCACGCGGTAGCCGACGGCCCGCCAGCCGCCCTCGATCTGAAGGGCGCGATTCGCGCCGCCAGCGTAATTGGGGAAACCCGCCATACCGTAAAACGAAGCACCCGCCAGGTAGGTTGTGACCCCAGGTGGATAGGTGAGCGTGTTGGTGGCCACATAGCTAACGCCCGGTTGAATCGATCCACTCGCCACGATTGTCGTGCGGATGTTCGGGTCGAAATACATGAAGAAGAGGTCGTGGATGAAATTGGTCTGGAGGATCGCGCCGCCAGCATTGAGCATCACGGTCGGGGTGGGCGAATTCCAAAGGCTGCTGATGCGCAGGTTCGGAGCGGCGAGCGCCCAAGCGGTCGGGGAGGAGAGCACGTTGCTGTTGAGGCTGCCGCTCAGGGCGAAGTAGGAGTTGACGCCGTTGTTCACTAGGCTGCCCGGCTGGTAATAGGTCGCCGCGCTGTAGCCCGCTGGTGCGAAAAGGATGTTGTTCCAGTTGGTGGCGATGGCGCCGTGGCCCGAGTTGAAGAGCGTCTTCACGTAGCCGAGCTGCGTCAGGTCGCGGCGGATGATGTCCATGGTCGAGCGGCCGGACTCATACTTGTCCGTCTCGCGCACGGCGCGGCGCATCTGTGCCTGCGTGCGGTCGAACATCTGGTAGAGCGCCAGGATGATGAAGGAGACGAGGCTGATGGCGACGAGCAGCTCCAGCACCGTCACCGCGCGGGCGGCCGCGCGCTGGAAGAGCTGGGGCGTGGTTTTCATGGCTGAGTTCTATTGGGCGTTGAAGCTCTCGGTCCGAAAGAAATAGCCGCCGTTGGTCCAGTTGACGAGCTGGCCGCTGATGAGCGAGCGCAGTATGAGCTGGCGGTTGCCGACGCGCGTGGGCGGGGTGGTGATGCCGGGATCGTCATACACGGGCCACTGAAAGGTGAGCTTCAGCTCGTGCAGGTTCGTCGCGAGGGGATTGTAAAAGGGAGTGTAGGGGTCGGGGTTGAAGCGCGTGATCTGGACCTGCACGTAGTAGGTGAAGGCCATGTTCGTCGCGGACCCGGCGGTGTCGCCCAGCCCGCCGCTCATGGCCCGGAATCGCGCCGAGACGGCCACCGTCGCGCCGGTCGTGAAGCCGCTGGTGTCCCACGCCGGGATGCTGAGGCGCTTGACGATGTCGAGGGGTGAGTTCGTGGAGGGGTAGGTGCTGAGGTTGACGCCGTAGATCGGCCCGACCAGCGCGGTGGAGAGCGCGGTGAGGTTCGAGCTGGACTCGCCGCCGCGGATGGCCTCGAGGATCATAGAGGAGTCCTGCGACAGCACGGTGTCGTCGCGGTTTTCCTTCTGCACGTTGAGGCCCGCCGGCATGACGCCGATGATGGCGACCATGGCGAAGGCGACGATGGCGAGGCTCAAGGCGACCTCGACCATGGTGAAGGCCAGTTGGGTGCGGATGCTGCCTGCTCCCTTCGCGGAGCGAGGGGAGCAGGTGGCCGAAGGCCGGATGAGGGGTGCGGCCACGAACGCCGACGCGCCAAACCCCTCACCCCGGCCCTCACCCCTTGCTCCGCAAAGGGAGAGGGAGGAGACCGTGGCGTGGTCACGTCCAGAGCGTTGCTGACGGGGGTTCAAGTTCATTGCAGTTCAGGTTTCACGACCTTGGCCCGGCCCGTGGACCACTCGATCCGCACGCCGTAGTGCTGAACCACGCGGGGCGAACCGGCTGCGACGGTGTAGGTGGTGTTGCCAAGAGTGCCGAGGAAGGTCCGGCCGGCTGTGACTGTGCCGACACCTGGGTAGGTGACCGACGACAGCGGCGCTCCAGGAGTCGGGTTTTGGTTGAGAACCATATACTCAATTCCCGACACGATGTTGGTTCTGTCAACCGGTGGCGCAGTCGCGATCGGGTCAACGGTGGTCACGCTGTTCGTCTGGCCGGTGATGTCCTTGGGATGCATGATGCTCCCTTCGACAAGGCTGACGGTGAGGTTTGTGTTGCGTCCGAACAGGCGGCCCTGGTCGTCGAACGCGATGAACGGCAGCGGCAGCGACACCGCCCCCGGCACCTCATCCACCGGGATGAGTTGGCCCGTCTGCGGGCTGCCCGTGAGATTGTGGAAGATGGCGTTTTGACGGAAAGCCTCCCAAGGAATGAAGACGCCGTCTGGCAGGGAGCGCCAGTCCGTCAAATAGCGCGGCGTGCTCTGGCCCGGCTGATCGCCGACTGAGCGCGGTGAAAAAAGCGCATACGAAGTCAACTGCCCGCCGATGACGTTGTTGGCGGCGTAGTTGGTGGTGAGAAAAAGAACGTTGGCCGGTGACAAGGCTCCGAACCAAGCCAGGTCCGGCGAGAAGACCACATACACTGGGGTGCGGGTGCCCAGCGCCTTGAGCCGCGCGTAGGCGAGATCATCCAGCAGTTGCCGGGAGGCGGACTCGGTGAGGTTGCCTTTGCCCGCCTTCTTAAACGACGGCAGGGTCATCGCCGCCAGGACGCCGATGATGCCCAGCACCACAAGCATCTCGATCAGCGTGAAGGCCAGCCGCGCCCGTAGCCGCCGAGCTGAGGAGGTGGAATCCGCTTCTTCCAGCGCTCTCCGCGTCCTCACGTCGGCGGCTACAAGATGACCGGCAAGCTTCATAAACTCATTTCCAGCTCAGGACGTTGTCTTTGTTCGGGACCGCGTCAGCCTTTGTGCCCGCGTCAAACATCCCGTCCGGGCCGAAGGAGAAAATCATCACGGTGTCGCGCACGGTGTAGTTGTTGTTGTTGCCGTTTCCTGTGCCAGTGTGCCCGTAATAACCGCCGGGGCTGTTCACTGCGATCTGCGACACAGCTTGCAAACGATAGACTGAGTTGCTGACCGAGTTGTCGTAGTTCAAGTCCAGCCCGACGATGTAGGGATTGCTCCACGGATCGCGGAAGACGCCGTCGGTGCCCAAGCCCGCGCCGGCTGCTGCTCCAGAGCCGCCCGGTGCTGGCTTCGCGTTGAAATATTGGTTCTTGCGCGGATTACGCCCGTCGTTCTGTGCCGAGGGATCAATGGGCACGCCTGTCCAACCGTTCGTGGCTCCGCCGGTCAGGATCACCATCAACTCCGCATTGCTGGCCTGGTAGCCCACGTTGTTGTTGTTCACGATGTTCGTCCCGTAGCCTGTGCCGGGGGGGGTGGTGCCATACGTGAAGTCGCTGCCAATCTGCGCCGCCGGCGTCGAGGCTGGCAGGCGGTTGTAGTCATGCTGATACACGCTGATGGCACCTTTGAGATCGGCCATGTCCTTCTGGGTCTGCACGATCCTGGCTCGCTTCTTGGCCCCGGCCAAGGCGGGCATCAGGAGTCCCGCCAGAATGCCGATGATGCTGATGACGACCAGCAGCTCGATCAAGGTGAAGGCCCGCCGAGTGCTGTGGTTGCGATGAGGATGATGTTTCATGTTGGAATCCGAGTTCATTTCCAGTTGCCGATGATGTTGGTGCCCTTCTTTTGTCTAATCTCAGCCCAGAGGTCGTAGGTCTTGGGATTGTGTCCGCCGGCCGGATACACCCGGTATTTCCAGACGTTTAGCCCGATGTCCGGCACTGGAACACCGGCGAGATCATTAGTGTCCGGCTTCTGAGCTGGGACTTGTAGAAATAGGGCAGCCGGCATGCCGGCCACGCCGCTGGTGATGAAGACAGCGTCCGCAGTCTTTCCCGTTCCGATCCGCTGCAGGCTGAGGGCGTATTTGTGCTTGGAGGGGCCTGCGGGCTGCACGTTCACCAGTCCACCCAAGTTGAAGTAGCTCGACAGCATCGCCGGTGTGACCGTGTGTGTCGGGTCGGATTCGGCGGTGTAGTTGACGCCGCTGCGCCGCACGCCGCCCAACTCGTAGGCCAGGGGATTCCAATGCGGCGTGGCCGCCGCCGTGGCGGGATCATCAGGCGGATAGGAGCCGAAGACGGATTTGTAGCTTTCAATGGCCAACTCCAGCTTGGCCAGTTGAGCCTTGGTTCCGCTCACGCCCTTCTTGTAGTTCACGGCTCCAAGACCCACCACGATTAGCGATGCTACCATCCCGATGATCCCGATGACCACCAGCAGCTCGATGAGCGTGAAGCCCGCCGTGTTTCGCCCGCCCGAATAGTTTTGTTTGGTGCTCATCTTCATTTCGTTCCTCGGTCTCGAATTTCCTGCTCCATTCTCTCGCTCAACCACTGCTTCACCATGCTCTGGTAGTTCAGATACCGCGACCGCGCCAGGCGCTTGATGCGTGAGAGCATCCGCGGGTCCATCCGCAACGTCACCGTCACCGACTCCGTGGATTCCGCGCCCGCCACCATCGAAGAATCCATCAGCCGCATCTCCAGCCGGTGCTCCTTCCAGTAGTCCGCTTCCTCGACCTCGCTTTGAAAGGCCGGCACCGCATCCCAGTTGGAAATCGCCGTCATGGTCAGTCTTTATGATCGAGCAACTGCGTCACGCGCCGCTTGTAGAAGAACTGCTCTTCCTGCAAAAACTCCCGGGCGAAAATCACCCGCACCTGCTTCCCGTTTGTCCGATACAAACTGAACACGCCCACCCCGCTCGCCGACCGGCCCAGATTGAAGTATCGCGCCTGCCCCGCGAACCGCGCCGAGTCCGGCAGCAGCCGCACCACGAACGCGTCGTCGAAGGACTCTTCCACGTCCTGCAGCGTCAGCCCGTCCGCCGGGGTGAACGAAGGATTGTTCCAGTCAAAGTCCATAAACCATCCGGTTCGCGCTGTATGTCCATTGGCGTTGCGGTGTCACGACAATGTATTTACGCGGCCGAAGCCTTCCCGTCAAACCGGGTTTTCACTGTAGGCCGGCGCTCCAAGCGCATCTGTTCGGGTGAGGGGCCGGGGAGGCGTGATGAGTGTTGCGTGTTGCGTGAGGGCGACCGGCCGCCTTCTTTTCTCACGCATCACGCATCACGGCCTCCGTCCGGCACGCAATTCAGGCTTCGCAGCCCTCACCGGCTTTGTCACTGTGTGTGCGTGGGCATCTCGCCGAAAGAGTTTGAGCAGTTGCAGCGTCGCCTGAGCGGGGCCAAACGGCGGACCGCGACTTCTTTGCCGGCAGCACCAGCTACCGCTTCCGCACTCATCCATCAAGTCATCCTCGGCGTGGACCCGTCGCTGCGCGGGACAGGCTTCGGCATCATCCGCGTCGCGAAGCCGCAGCCGGTCACGCTGGCGCACGGGACCATCGAGTGTCCGGCGGGCTGGGAACGCTCGCGTTGCCTCGCGAAGATTCACGCGACGCTGCGCGACGTGATCCGCCAGCACCAGCCGACCGTGTGCATCGTGGAAGGACTCTTCTTCGCGCAGAACTTGCAGACCGCGATCATCATGGGCGAGGCGCGCGGCGCTGCACTGGTCGCGATGGCAGAGGCGGGGCTGGAAATCTTCGAGGTCGCACCGCGCAAGGTGAAGCAGGCCATCGTCGGCTACGGTGCGGCGCAGAAGCTCGCGGTGGCGAAGATGGTTCAGCGCATGTTGCAGCTCACGGAACTCCCAGACCCCGACGCCGCCGACGCCCTCGCGCTCGCTCTCACGCACGTGCAGAGCGCGAGCCGATTTTCACTGGCCACCGCCAAGCGCGTCTGACACGTTGCGATCATGGCTATGACTTGGATGTTTCTCCTCGTGGTCTTCGCCGCGTTGTGCGCGTTCGCAGTGGTGATCGCCGTGATGGTCATGTTGTTCCGCGCGGCATCTCGCTCCTCTGCCCGTCCTCCAGGTGACAACGGAGTCGCTGGCATTCCGCCTGTCATCGGCGATGACTCCATGACGAACCCGGCCAATCCCCTCTACCACCTCCATCACCCGACGCACCGCCACTCCACGGATACCGGCCCAAGCCATTCGGCATTCGACTCCACGCCAAGCAGCAGTCCATCCACCGACAGCGGCAGCAGCGCAAGTTCCTCGTTCTACTCCGGCAGTTCTCCGGCGAGCTCTGACTCCGGGTCGAACTGCGGCTAAGTTTCCGCGCTCCGCGTTCCCCGTTCCGCGTTTGCCCGTCCTTCCGCATTGCTAGGCAGCGCATTCCTCCGCTACAAGAGCGCCGCATGATTTCCTTTCTGCACGGCAAGCTCGTGGATGCGTTGCCCACTCTCATCACCGTGGAAGTTCACGGCGTCGGCTACGACGTGCTCATCCCGCTCTCCTCCTTCGACAAGCTCCCCGCAGTCGGCGGAGAAGTCCGTCTCCTCACCCATCTCGTCGTGCGCGAGGATGCCCACGTGCTCTACGGCTTCATGTCGGCGGCGGAACGCGAATTGTTCCGCATGCTCATCAACACCGTCAGCGGCATCGGGCCAAAGATCGCCCTCAACGTCCTCAGCGGCATGAACCCCGTCGCCTTTCGCGGCGCGGTGGCGAGCGGCGACGTGAAGTCCCTTTCCTCCATCTCCGGCGTCGGGCGCAAGACCGCCGAGCGCATCGTCGTTGAGCTGAAGGACAAGATCGGAGCCGCCGGCGCATGGGAAGCCAGCAGCGCGGCGCGCGGATTGTCCGCCGGCGACCAGCGCCTCAACGACGCCGTCCTCGCGCTCATGGCGCTGGGCTTCAAGCAGCCCGAAGCGCACGAATCCATCCGCGCCGCGCAGACCATGCTCGGCGAGAAAGCGACGGTCGAAGAACTCGTGCGTGCGGGATTGAAGAAGGGCTAAATGAAAAGAGAGAGAAACGTTCAAAGCTCAACGTTCAACGCTCAACGTCCAACGTGGGCGTTCTCGTGCCCCACCGCCTTCGAATGTTGGACGTTGGACGTTGGACGTTGGACGTTTCCTCTTGTTCCCCGTTGACCCCCCGTGTCTGCCCCTCGACCACCCGCCTCCGGCCCCATCATCCCTCACCGGGCGAAGTGGCACGGCCTGCTCGCGGCGCGGCTGATCTGGCTCGTGTCCAGTTCCGTCGCCACGACGCTTCGCTGGCGCTGGTATGACCAGACAAACCTCTTCGAGAATGGCGGCAAGCAGCCCGTCATCTTCTGTCTCTGGCACAACCGCCTCGCTCTCTCGCTCATCCTCTTCCGCCGCTACGTGCAAGCCCGCCAGCCACAGCGCACCCTCGCCGCCCTCGTCAGCGCGAGCCGCGATGGCGGGATGCTTGCGCGCGTGCTGGAGCTGTTCGCAGTTGTCCCCGTGCGCGGCTCCAGCAGCCGACGCGGGCCGCAAGCCTTGCGCGAGCTTGTCTCAGCAGCGGACAAGGGCTGTGACCTCGCCATCACACCCGATGGCCCCCGCGGGCCGTGCTACGTGGTGCAGGAAGGCATCATCTCCCTCGCCGCACTCACCGGCATGACCATTGTCCCCGCGTCCTTTCACTTGAGCTGCAAGTGGCGGCTCAAGACCTGGGACCGCTTCCAAGTCCCGCTGCCCTTTGCCCGCTGCGAAGTCCAGCTTGGCCAGCCGTTGCGAATTCCTCGCGAAGCCACGGATGCGGAGCGGGAACAATTGCGCCTAGAACTCGAGACCCGCATGAAAGCCATCACCATTGACTAGCCTGTCAAACCGGCTGAACGCTCCGGAAGCCACACGTGAGCGACATCACTCTGATCCTCAAACGCATCGGCGAAAGCGACCAGCATGCCCTCGATTAATTGCTGCCGCTGGTTTACGAGGAGTTGCGTAAGCTGGCCTCTTCCAAGATGGCGGGAGAAGCGCCGGGCCAAACCCTGCAAGCCACCGCGCTGGTGCATGAAGCCTGGCTGAGGCTCGGCGGTGACAACCAGCCCACTTGGGAGAATCGCGGCCATTTTTTTGCCGCCGCAGCAGAGGCCATGCGGCGCATCCTCATCGGCACGGCACGCCGAAAGAACCGCCAGCCCCACGGGGGCGGCATGGAACGGGCCAGTTGGGACGGACTGGAGCTCGCCGCGGGGACTGAGCGACTCCCCTTTCGCCTGCTCCGGCGAAGCGTAGAGCGGCGTGCCCTCGGACTCGCGCCCCTGACGGCTGGCCTCCTCCAACGAGAGCGCGAGGCCGAAGTCGAGAATCCGGGGCCGCAAGTCCAGCCCGACGATCACGTTGTCCGGCTTGAGAACGCGATGAATGAGTCCACGCGCATGGGCCACCGAAAGTCCACGTGCGACCTCGCGCAGCAGCCGTGCCTTCTGTTCGAAGTTAAGTTGCGCCGCGAAGCGGTCGAGCGCGAAGCCTTCTACGAACTCCATCACGATCGCGGGCGGGTCAGTCTCATCGAGGACCGAGAAGACCGTCACCACGGCTGGGTCGTTGCGATGACCTTCCTTGGCCTGATCTGCGGCATCTCGGTGCTGCTCTTCACCATTGGCCCTGCGATCTATTTCCACTTTGCCGAGAGGTGGAAACGCCTGCATCCGAGCCATGCCTAAACCGGAGCGTTGCAGTTGACGGAGCGCCGGCTTCCAAGCCGGCTTGGGTGGCAAGGGAATGGGGACAACGGAATCCAATCCCAAGGGTTCATTCCCATGCCCCCATTTTCATGCCACCGCTTCGTGAATCCGCTCTCGTCTTTGCGCCGGCATTTTGAGATTGCCGTGGCTTCGAAATGCCCGCCTGCTCTTGGCAGTGAAATCCTCGAAATGACTGCGAACCCCGCCTCGCCTGAGACCGCCGTGCCGCCGCCAATGCCGGTGCGCGAGGAGCGCGTCCATGCGTTGGACAACCTCCGTGCCGTGGCCATGCTGCTGGGCATCGTGCTGCACGCGGCGCTCTCGTTCATGACGCTGCCGATCCCGTGGATCGCGCGCGACGTCGGCCGCAGCCTGGGCTTCGACATCATGGTCGGCGTCATCCACGGGTTTCGGATGCAGCTCTTCTTTTTCATCGCTGGATTCTTCGGTCATCTGTTATGGCAGCGGCTTGGGGCAAAGGACTTTCTCAGGCAGCGCTGGAAACGCATTGGCGTTCCGTTCCTCCTCGGCATGGTCACGCTGGTGCCGCTCATCATCGTGGTCTGGGGCTGGTCAGAAATGCGGGCCACCACGCGGCCGACGCGGCCGCAGTATGGCAATCTGACGATCTTCTCGATTCCGACCGGCCACCTGTGGTTTCTCGAGATGCTGCTGCTGCTCTACGGCGGCGCGGCGCTGACGGCGTGGGCCGG
>SXTU01000256.1 GCA_005791875.1 Verrucomicrobiales bacterium | reverse complement strand
GGCCTGGCGATCTGCAAGCGGCTCGCCAAGCTGATGGGCGGCAAGATCTGGGTCGAGAGCGAGGCGGGCAAAGGCTCCACCTTCCACATCGTCATCCGCACGCAGCCCGCGCGCACCCAGATGCCCAACAGCGCCGCTGCCCCGGCCGGCAAGCTCGATCACAAGCGCATCCTGCTCGTCGAGGACAACGGCTCCAACCGCAAGGCTGTCGCGCAATACCTTCGCTGGGCCGGAGCCGAGCTGCGCGCCGTCGCCACGAGCAAGGAAGCACTCGACCTCCTCTCGGGCGGCGAGCGTTACGACGCCATCGTGCTCGATCTTCAACTCCCCGAGATGGACGGACTCACGCTCGCGCAGCTCGTCCGACGCGTGCCGGGCTGCGATGCGACGCCCCTGCTGCTGCTGACCGACACGCGCCTGCGCTCGGACGACACGCGTCCCGGCGCGGTCGGCGTCTCGCTCTACATCTACAAGCCCATCCGGCCCGCGCAGGTCTTCGACGCCCTCGTCCGGGCCGTGGAGAACAAGCCGCGCACGGACAAGAAATCTCCAGTCACTTCTGAGTTCGACAACACGATGGCCGGGCGCCTGCCCCTGCGGCTCATGCTGGCCGATGACAACATCATCAACCAGAAGGTCGGCGTGAAGATGCTCCAGCGTCTCGGCTACCGGCCCGAGGTCGCCGCCAACGGCGTCGAGGCGCTCAAGCTTCTCGAGCAACAGCCCTTCGACATCATCTTCCTCGACGTGCAGATGCCGGAGATGGACGGCTTCGAGGCCGCCCGGCGCATCCACGCCCAATGGCCGGACCCGCGCCGCCCGCGCCTCGTCGCCATGACTGGCAACGCGCTCAAGGGCGACCGTGAGAAATGCCTGAGCGCCGGCATGGACGACTACGTGGCCAAGCCGGTGCGCATCAACGAGCTGCAAGCCGTCATCGAGCGCTGGGGTCAGGCGCGCCTGACCTCGCTGGCGACCGGCAGCCACACTCCGTCGGCTGCTGCTGCATCGGCTGACCAGCCCATCCTGAACGCCACGAGCATCGCCGAGTTGTGCGACATGAAGTCCGAGGCCGGCGTCATGCTCATGCATGAGCTGATTGACATCTTCATGCAGAACGCGCCCACGCACCTGGAGCAGATCAAGACCGGCGGTGAGAATCTCCAGCAGCTCGCCTTCGCCGCGCACATCTTCAGCGGCATGAGCCTGAACCTCGGCGCGCACGCCCTCGGCAACCTTTGCCATGACTTGGAAACCCTCGCCACCAGCGGCAACACGCAGGGTGTCCCCGCACTAATCCCCAAGATCGAGGAAGCCTACAGGCAGACTTGCGTTGCGTTTGCACGCATCCGCTCGGGCGAGCAGTAGCGGCAGGCGTCCCTTGTAGCGGCGGTCTGGGACCGCCGTCCTCCGCTCGGATCGGCGCTTGCAGAGCGCCGCGACGATCGCCGCAACCGGGAGTTCCCAGCCCGCTCTCCTTCTGGTAATTGTCTGCCCATGCTCCTCGCTCGTTGCATTGTCGCTGTTCTTCTCGCCGCATCGGTCCTCTACTCACACGCCGCCGCCCCGAAGCAGAACGTCCTCTTCATCATGGCGGATGACTTCCGCCCGGAGCTGGCCAGCTACGGCTCGCCCGCGCTCACGCCGAACCTGAACCGCCTCGCGAAGCGCACGGTGCAGTTCGACCGCGCTTACTGCCAGCAGGCGGTCTGCAACCCTTCGCGCTCCTCCATGCTCACCGGCCGTCGCCCCGACACGTTGCGCATCTGGAATAACGGAACTCATTTCCGCGAGCTGAATCCTGACGTGATGACGCTGCCGCTCTGGTTCAAGCAGCACGGCTACACCACGCGCTGCGTCGGGAAGATCTTTCACAACTGGCACACGAAGGAGAAGGGCGACGCCCGCTCGTGGAGCGCGCCGGAGTTCCTCTTCTACGAAACCCACGGCGAAGACGACGCGCGCGTCACCGGCCCGCTGCCGCCGAACCTCGCCTCGCCCGCGCCGCGCCAATACACCTCCGTCCCGCTCTACGAATGCCGCGACGTGCCGGACGAGGCCTACTACGACGGACGCGTCGCCGCCGAGGCCGTGCGTGTGCTGGCCGAGGTGAAGGACAAGCCGTTCTTTCTCGCGGTCGGCTTCTGGAAACCGCACGCGCCCTTCAACGCGCCGAAAAAATACTGGGACCTCTACGACCGCACGAAGCTGCCGACTCTGAACCCCGCACGGCCAACCGGCGCACCGGAGGTCGCCTTCCACGATGGTCGCGAGCTGCGAGGCCTCCCGCCGAAGCAGGTCACGTTCACTCCCGGGCAGGCCGCCGAGATCCGTCACGGCTACTTCGCGAACATCAGCTACCTCGACGCCCAGCTCGGCAAAGTCCTGGATGCGCTCGACCGCAGCGGCGTCGGAGATCGCACAGTCATCACCTTCGTCGGCGACCACGGCTATCACCTCGGCGAGCACGGTCTCTGGGGCAAGACCTCGACCTATGAGTATGACGCGCGCGTGCCCTTCTTCATCGGTGCGCCGGGCAGGTCCGCCTCCGGCAAGACCACGCGCTGCTTAGCTGAACTGGTTGACCTCTTTCCGACTCTCGTTGACCTGTGCGGCCTGCCCAAACCTCCCGGCCTTGATGGCGTAAGTCTCGTGCCGACCATCATCGAACCCGCGCGGCTGACGAAGACCGCCGCGTTCACGCAGCACCCGCGTCCGGCCTATTACGATCGCGAGCCGGACAAGCAGCCCAAGGCCATGGGCGTCAGCGTCCGCACCGCGAAGGTCCGCTACACCGAGTGGCGTGACTGGAAATCCGGCGCGGTCATCGGGCGCGAACTCTACGACAACGCCGACGAGCCACGCGAACTGCGCGGCGTCCTCGACGACCCGCAGTTCGCGAAGGCGCAGCGCGAGGCCGAGACACTGCTGCGGAAACAGTTTCCCCCAACCTCGCACTGACGGAAGCTGCTCGAACAACTCCCCGACTCCGAAGGTCTCTCTCTCTGTGCGTTTGAAGTCACTCACCCTGCGGGCGCTCGGCGTCACGTTCAGTCTCGCTGTCCTCGGCCACGCCGCCGAGTCGGTGCGCTACAACCGCGACATCCGGCCCATCCTCTCGGACAAGTGCTTCTTCTGCCACGGTCCGGACGAGCAGAAGCGCGAGTCCGGCCTGCGCCTCGACACCCGCGAGGGCGCGCTGAAGAAGAACGCCATCGTCCCCGGCAAGCCCGACAAGAGCGAACTGCTCCGCCGCGTCACCACGAAGGACGCGGACGACCACATGCCGCCTGCGAAAGCCAAGCTTCCCAGTCTGACGACCGCCGAGGTGGTTCTGCTCCGCCGCTGGATCGCCGAGGGCGCCCAGTATGAGGCGCACTGGGCGTTTGTGCCGCTGTCTGCCAGTAATCAGTATTCAGTATCCAGTGTTCAGTCAGGTCCCTCCACCAAACCGGGTCCGAACGCCAAACTGAACACTGAACACTGGACACTGAACACTTCCCCCCTGGACGCCGTGGTTTCAGCGGGACTCTCCGCCCGCAAACTCAAACTCCAACCCGAGGCCGACCCCGCCACGCTCTTGCGCCGCCTCAGCTTCGACCTCACTGGACTCCCGCCGACTCCCGCCGAAGTCGAGGCGTTCCTGCGCGAGTATTCACCAATCGGCAATCGGCAATCGGCAATCGGCAATCTCGTTGACCGCCTCCTCGCCTCGCCGCACTACGGCGAGCGCATGGCCGTGGACTGGCTCGACATCGCGCGCTACGCGGACAGCTACGGCTTCCAAGTGGACCGCGAGCGCGAGATGTGGCCGTGGCGCGACTGGGTCATCAAATCGTTCAACGAAAACCTCCCCTTCAACAAGTTCGTCACCGCGCAACTCGCCGGCGACTTGCTGCCCAACGCCACGGACGACCAAATCCTCGCCACCGCTTTCAACCGTCTGCACCAGCAGGAGACCGAGGGCGGCAGCGTGGAGGAGGAGTATCGCGTGGAGTATGTGGCGGACCGCGTGCAGACCTTCGCCACCGCGTTCCTCGGCCTGACCTTCGAGTGCGCCCGCTGCCACGATCACAAATACGACCCCATCGCGCAGAAGGAGTATTACGGCCTGTTCTCCTTCTTCCAAAACGTGGACGAGGCGGGCCTCTACGCGTTCTTCACCCAGTCTGTGCCCACGCCCGCCGCCATGCAACTCGACGCGCCGGCGAAGGAGAAGTTGGGCTCGCTGGAAAAGTCCGTGCGGGATGCCGAGCAACAACTCGCCGCCACGCGCAAGGCCCGTGGCGCAGCCTTCTCCGCATGGCTGAGGAACCCAACGCGCCCGCTCGCTCCCCTCGCCCCCATCGGGGGAGAGGGTGGCCGGAGGCCGGGTGAGGGGGCGGGGGCCGCGCAGAATCCAGCGGCTCTGAACAAACCAAAGAATGCTCAACCGCCGCCGAAGTCCGTTGCTCCAACCACGCCCGACCCCCTCACCCCGGCCCTCTCCCCCGGTGGGGCCGAGGGAGAAAAGGCGGTCGGCTCAGTGAACGGTTTCCCCATCCCCGGCGAGTTGGCCCGTTTCACGTTCGATGTCCTCAACGCCGGCAACAAGTTCACCAACGCCCTCGGTGGCACGAACTCCGCCACGCTCGTCGGCGAGAACAAGCTCGTGCCCGGCCGCGCCGGCCAAGCCGTGCAGTTCACCGGCGACGAACCGGTCAATCTCCCGCTCGGCAACTTCCCGCGTCACGTGCCGTTCAGCGTCTCGCTCTGGCTCCGCACGCCGGACATGAAGGACCGCGCCGTCGTCTTCCACCGTTCGCAGGCGTGGACCGATGCGGGGAGTCGGGGCTACGAACTGCTCATCGAGGACGGGAGGCTCAAGTGGTCGCTCATCCACTTCTGGCCCGGCAACGCCATCTCCATCCGCGCCATCGCCTTCGTGCCGACGAACGCGTGGACGCACGTCGTCGTGACCTCGGACGGGAGCAGTCGCGCGGACGGCCTGAAGCTCTTCGTGAACGGCCAACCCGCCAGCACCGAAGTGATCAAAGACCACCTCACGAAGAACATCACCGGCGGCGGCCACGACAACATCTCGCTCGCCGAGCGGATGCGTGACCGAGGTTTCAAGGGCGGCGCGGTGGACGACTTCCGCGTGTTCGCTCGCACACTGACCGCGTTGGAAGCGCTCGCTACCCACGACGAGCCAGCGGCGAAAGCCTTGCTGGCAAAGGCCGAAGCGCAGTTGTCCCCCGCCGAGCGCGCTGCGTTGGAAGACTATTTCCTCGCCACCGTGGACACCGAGTTCCCCAAGCAACTCGCCGCGCTCAAGTCCGCGCGCGCCGAGTTGGTGAAGTTCGCGGACGGCGTGAAGGAAATCATGGTGATGCGCGAGCTGCCGCAGCCGAAGAAGTCCTACGTGCTGTGGCGTGGCGAATACAACCACCGCCGCGAAGAGGTCGGCCCCATCACACCCGCCGCGCTCTCGCCTTGGCCCGCTGGCGCGCCACGCAACCGCCTCGGCCTCGCACAGTGGCTGACCGCGCCAGACCATCCGCTCCTCGCACGCGTCACCGTGAACCGCATCTGGCAAAGCCTCTTCGGTCGCGGCCTCGTGAAGACTTCCGAGGACTTCGGCAGCCAGGGCGAGAAGCCGCTCTATCCCGAGGTGCTCGACTGGCTTTCGCTGCGCTTCATCCAGAGCGGTTGGGACACGAAGGCGTTGCTGAAGACCATCGTGATGAGCGGCGTTTATCGCCAGCGCAGCCTCGCGGACGCAAAGACGATGGCCGACGACCCGGACAACCAATGGCTCGCGCGCGGCCCGCGCCTGCGCCTGCCCGCCGAGATGATTCGCGACAACGCGCTCGCCGCCGCCGGCCTGCTCCGCCCCACGCTCGGCGGCCCGCCGGTGAACCCCTACGAGATGAGCGAGTCGTTCAAGCCCGCGAACCCGACCGGCGGCGACGGCGTGTATCGCCGCAGCCTTTACACGAACTGGAAACGCACCGGCCCGCCTCCCGCGCTGCTGGCCTTCGACGCCCCGCGTCGTGCCGTCTGCACCGCGAAGCGCGAGCGCACGGACTCGCCACTGCAAGCGCTCATCCTCCTGAACGGCACGCAATACGTGGAAGCCGCGCGCGTTCTGGGCGAGTCCCTCCACCGCGACGCGAAGGGCGACGTGCCGACGATGGTTGAGTCCGGCTTCCTCCGGTGCCTCAGTCGCAAACCGGACGCGCGTGAGCAAGCCATCTTGCAGCAGCTCCACCGCGAGCAGTTGGTTCACTTTCAAGCCAAGCCCGCCGACGCGGACAGCTTGCTGAAAGCCGGCAACACAAAGCGCGACGAGAAAATTCCCGCCCCCGAAGCCGCCGCTGCGACCGTGCTGGCGCAGGCGTTGCTGAACCATGATGCGTGCGTAGTGAAGCGGTGAGTGTTGCCTTGAACTAGATTTGCCCATGAACAGCGATGCCACTTTCCTGACGAACCGCCGACAGTTCCTGAACCGTTTTGGTGCAGGCCTCGGCGGCGCTGCCTTGGCCGAGATGCTTTCACCGGGAGCCGTCGCCGCGCCTTCCGCCGCCGTTGACCGCGGTATCCTCGCCACGACGCACATCGCGCCGAAGGCCAAGCGCATCATCTACCTGTTCATGTCCGGCGGGCCGTCGCAGCTCGACCTCTACGACCACAAGCCGCTGCTGAACCAGCGGCACGGTGAGCAGCTCCCCGACTCGGTGCGCGGCGGGCAACGGCTCACGGGCATGTCGGGCAACCAGTCTTCCATTCCGCTCGTCGGGTCGCCGTTCAAGTTCACGGCGCACGGGCGCAGCGGCATGGCGTTCAGCGAGTTGCTGCCGCACACGGCGGGCATCGCGGACGACCTGTGCGTGGTGCGCTCGATGTTCACCGAGGCCATCAACCACGGGCCCGGCGTGACCTATCTCCAGACCGGCACGCAAATCGCCGGGCGGCCCAGCTTCGGCGCGTGGTTGAGCTACGGGCTGGGGCAGGAGAACGCGAACCTGCCGTCGTTCGTCGTGCTCATCACGAAGGGCAAGGGCGGCCAGCCGCTCGGCTCGCACTTGTGGGGCAGCGGCTTCTTGCCGACGAAGCATCAGGGCGTGCAGCTGCGCGCGGCGAAGGACGCGGTGCTCTACTTGAACAACCCCGCTGGCGTGAGCGAGGACAGCCGTCGCCTGCTGCTGGACCGGCTGCGCGAGCTGCACGAGCACCAGTTCGCCGGCACGCCGGACGCGGAGATTCAGAGCCGCATTGATAACTACGAGATGGCGTTTCGGATGCAGTTCAGCATCCCGGACGCGACGGATGTCTCGGGCGAGCCAGCGCATGTGCTGGAGAACTACGGGCCGGACGTGAAGACGCCCGGCACCTTCGCCGCGAACTGCCTGCTCGCGCGGCGGCTGGCCGAACGCGGCGTGCGCTTCATCCAGCTTTATCACCAAGACTGGGACCATCACGGCGGCCTGCCCGGCGCGCTCCCGAAGATTTGCAAGGAGACCGACCAACCCGCCGCCGCGCTTGTGCGCGACCTTAAGGCGCGCGGCCTGCTCGACGACACGCTCGTCGTCTGGGGCGGCGAGTTCGGGCGCACGAACTACTGTCAGGGGAAAATCTCGGCGAACTTTGGTCGCGACCACCACCCGCGCTGCTTCAGCGTCTGGCTGGCCGGCGGCGGCGTGAAAGCCGGCACGAGCTACGGCGCGACCGACGACTTCGGCTACAACATCGCCGCCGACGGCGTGAGCGTGCATGACCTGCAAACGACGTTGCTGCACCAACTCGGCATCGACCACGAGCGGCTTACCTACAAGTTCCAAGGCCGCCGCTACCGGCTGACCGACGTGCATGGGGAGCTGGTGAAGGGACTGCTGGCGTAGCGTGCCTGAGATGGGATGGGTGAGCTGGCGCAACCTAGATTTTCGGTGAGAAGAAGGGCGCGTGCGCCCGTCCATATACGCACCAACACATTATGAAACTCATCCTCCCAGCCAGCGACGCCAAGCTCATTACCCGCCGCGAGATCTTGCGTGCGTTCGGCACCGCTGCCGCGCTCGCCGCGCTGCCCTCGCTGCCGGTGGCTGCGGCCGACAAGGATTCCCTGCCGATGCAGTTCTACAAAAGCCTCACCGAGGAGCAGCGCGGCAAGATCTGCCTGCCCGTGGATCACGCCAAGCGCCAATACGTCAGCAACTGGTGGTATATCTGCCCCGAGCAGCGCCTCCACACCTTCTACACGAAGGACCAGCAGGACCTCGTGCGGCAGATTTTCGGATCACTGCATCACCCAGAGCATCGCGAGAAGATGCACTGGCAGGTCGAGAAGGATCTCATGGGGCAGATCAAGAACACGCCCTCGGTCGGCTTCTTCGGCACGCCGAAGGACAAGAATTTCGAGTTCGTTTACACCGGGCACCATGTGACGCGGCGCTGCAATGCCCACACGGACAAAGGGCTAGGCTTCGGCGGCGCGCCAATCTTCTACGGGAACTTCGCCAAGGCGTTCAACGAGTCGAAGGATCACGAGGGCAATCCTTTCTGGTATCAGGGGCTGATCTTCAACGAGTTCGTCAAGGCCTTGGACGGCAAGCAGCAGGAGAAAATCCTGGTCGGTCGCGAGCCGAGGGGCGAAAGCCCCGCGACGGTCATCCAGAAGCGCAAGACCGACCTGCCCGGACTCAGCGGCGCGGACCTGAGCAAGGACCAGCAGGCCAAGTTGCTGGCAACCATGCGTCGCATGTTGGTGTGCTTCCGGGCCGACGATGTCGCCGCCACCATGAAGACCATCGAGGACAAGGGCATCGTCAAGCGGCTCTTTGTCTCCTGCTACGGTGGGGCCCACGACATCGGCAGCGACCGGGTCTGGGACACCTGGCAGATCGAAGGGCCCGACATGGTGTGGTATTTCCGTGGCGACCCGCACATCCACGGCTACTTCCACCTCGCGGGATAAGCGGGTCTCGGGACGAGCCGCGCCGCGCCGGGTGCAACTCCAGCCCGGAAGCGCCACCGCCTTTGACACGGCGGACTGGCGCCTCTCAACCGGAGGGAATCCTAGCTTGGCGGGATTTCGTAACGCGCTATACTCCGCCAATGCAATTATCCAAACCAACTCCGCCTTGGCACGCCCTCGCAGTGTGTGCAGCACTCTTCTCCTGCGCCGGTTCGCTCTGCGCCGCGAACTGGCCCGCGTGGCGCGGACCGAGTGGCGACGGCAGTTCGCCGGAGAAGAGCGTTCCCCTGTCTTGGAGCGCCACGGAGAACGTGCGTTGGAAGATCGAACTCCCCGAACCCGGCGACTCTTCGCCCATCGTGTGGGGCGACAAACTATTCCTCACCCAGTCTTTCGAGAAGGAGGGCGGACGCACCGTGATGTGCTACGACCGCCGCGACGGAAAGCTGCTCTGGAAATCCGGCACGACGTGGACGAAACCCGAGGAGCGCTACGGCAAGAACCCGCATTGCGCCGCGTCGCCGGTGACGGATGGCGCGCGCGTCATCGCGTTCTTTGGCTCGGCGGGGTTGTTCTGCTGGGACATGAACGGCAAGGAACTCTGGCGGCGCGACCTCGGCTCGCACGCGCACGAGTGGTCCTACGCCGCTTCGCCCGTGCTCCACGGCGAGGTCTGCGTGCTCTACTTCGGCCCCGGCTTGAACGCGCGGCTCATGGGCCTCGACAAGACCAACGGCAAGACCCTGTGGGAGTTCAAAGAGCCCGCGCGCTTCGTCCGCCCGCGCACCGACGGCTTCAAAGGCCAGGAGAAGACCGGCATGGTCGGCACCTTCACCACGCCCGTCATCGTGCGCGCCGGCCAGCGCGACGAACTCATCCAGACCTTCCCGCAGTTCACCCGCGCCTTCGACCCGCGCACCGGCCGCGCGCTCTGGCATTGCGATGGCCTGAACGAACTTGTCTATGCCTCCCCCGTCGCCGGCGAAGGCGTGCTGGTGGCGATGGGCGGCTTCTTCGGCACTAGCCTCGCCGTGAAGACCGGCGGCACCGGCGACGTGACCGCCACGCACCGTCTCTGGCAAAGCGTCCGCACCAAGAACCGCCTCGGCACCGGCGTCATCTCCGGCGGCCACGCCTACGTGCTCAACACCGAGGGCATCGCCGAGTGCCTGAACCTCCAGACCGGCGCGTCCCTCTGGCAGGAGCGCGTGAAAGGCACCGGCAAGAAAGGCGACTCCTGGTCCTCGATGCTGCTCGTGGACGGCCACATCCTCTGCCTGAACCAGTCCAGCGAAACCATCGTCCTCAAGGCCAGCCCGAAGTTTGAACTCGTGCGCGTGAACTCGCTCGACGGCGGACTCGCGAATTCGTCCCACGCGATCAGCGGCGGCAACGTCTTCATCCGCACGCAACAGCACCTGTGGTGCATCGGCGCACCGCAGGCGAAGTAACGCGACTATTCCGAATGTCCGACCCGCTGGCACCCGTCGAAGTGTGTGTTCAACCGGCCAGACCATGATGCACACGCTCCCACCGAACACCCTCGCCGCCCTGACGCGCCGTCGCTGGCTGCAAGGCGGGGGCGCGCTAGCCGGGGCGATGTTGTGGCCGCAGCTCCTCCGAGCGAAGGAGGCGCAGAAGTCCGCCAGTTCGCCTGCGCGCGCGGTCATCGTGATTTACCTTCAGGGCGGCCTCTCGCACTACGAGAGCTTCGATCCAAAGCCCGACGCGCCGTCTGCGTATCGCAGCACGTTTGGCGACATTCCCACCACGCTGCCGGGCATCCACTTCGCGGAACATCTGCCGCTGCTGGCAAAACGCGCGCACAAGTTCAGCCTCATCCGCAGCGCCTACGTGGATTCGCCCAGCCATCCGGTCGCGATTTACCAGACGCTGACCGGCGGCGATTTGCCGGACGCCTCGGTGGAGGCGAAGAACCGGAATCTCGCGCATCCGAGCATCGGCTCCGTCATCGCTCGCGCGTGTGGGTCGCGGGCGCCGTTGCTGCCGCCCTACGTTGCCATCCCGCACTCGGGACAGCTCGGTAACCGCGTTCACTACGCTACGGCGGGACCTCTGGGCGTTGCGTATGAGCCGCTGGAATCGGGTCTGCCGCCGGAGCACGCCGGCACGCCATTCGGGGGGCCGCCGGACTTGCGGCTCCACCAAAATCTCTCCGGCAAACGCCTCGAAGACCGCCTCACGCTCTTGAATGCGCTTGGCGGGCAAGCCGCGTCGGCGTCCGTGGACAGCCTGGACAAGTATCACCGCCACGCGCTCGAAATGCTTTCCGGTGGCGTGGCGGGCGGGGCCTTCGATCTCACCCGCGAGTCGCTGCGCCAGCGCGAGCGTTACGGTCACCATCTCTGGGGCCAGCAGACGATCCTCGCGCGCCGGCTCGCCGAGGCGGGCGTGCCGTTCACGTTGCTCAACTACACGCTGAACCAGGAGCGCGGCCAGGATTGGGACACGCACGAGGACAATTTCAACCTGATGAAAGACCGCCTGCTGCCGCCGATGGACCTCGCTGTCAGCGCGCTGCTGGATGACCTCGATGAGCGCGGCCTGCTCGACACCACGCTCGTCGCGATGTTCGGCGAGTTCGGGCGGACGCCGAAGATCAATGCCAACGCGGGCCGCGATCATTGGGAGAAAGTTTTCTCCGTGATGCTGACCGGCGGCGGCTTGAAGCGCGGCATCGTCGTCGGCTCCAGCACGAAGGCCGGTGATCTGCCGTTCGAGCGGCCCGTCCACTTCAACGACGTGCTCGCCACCATTTACCGGCAGCTCGGCGTGGCGACGGACGAGATTTTCCACAACGCCTTCGGTCAGCCCGTCCCGGTGCTGGCGCGGGGCAAGGTGATCGAGGAGTTGGGTTAGCGCGAACTGCGAAGTCGAGGCTGAAAGCCTCAGACATGACAGCCCGTGGCAACGCCCCAGGTAGCGGAGTGGAAGGATCGTGGCCCTGAAGGGGCGGAACTTTTTGTGTCGCCCTTTCAGAGCTTGGAATCTCCTTGCCGGGTAACCCGGGGCGTTGCCCCGGGCTGGTTTGTGATGCTCCTTCGGAGCGCCAACTCCGGAGTTCGGGTTTAGTGAAACGCAACCGGCCACCCAATTCCGGGCTTCTCGGTGTTCATCGCGTTGCTGTGGTTCAGCCAGCACGTCCCCCCACGCAACCGTTCCGGTTGAACGCCGCGCGCTGGCGGCCCGGGTTTTTGATTGAGGCGGCGGGGCAGACTCGTTATCAATGCCGCATCACCCGCGCCGGGGCCGGACGCGGAACACATCTCAGCCGACCATGAAAGACATCCTGCAACGTTTCAGCCTGGAGAGCGTGAAGATCAACAGCCAGACGATCAGCATCGCGGTGCTGCTGTATTTCATCCTGCTCGCCTGCACGATCTGGAGCATCAACGTCCAGCCCTTCAACAAGAAGGAGAAGTCTTTCTGGACCCTGATCGTGTTGTGCTTCGGGCCGTTTGGCATTCTCTTCTACCTCCCGACGGCATGGCGGAACGCCGCCACCGGATCGCTGTCCTTCTGGCGCAAGCCCAAGCGGGGGCAGCCGCACTAATTCCCTCGCCGCCCGAGTCATGCGTTCCCCCAAGCGCCGCTGGAAGGCCCTGCTGGGCAGCGCGCTCGCGCTGGCGGGCGTGGCCACCGCGCGCGCGCAGTTCTCCAATCAGCAGAGCAGCCCGGCGAATCCGACCTTCCGGCCCGGCGGCTTGCGAGAGGGCTTGACCACCACGTCGCTGAACGAGAAGCCCGACTCCGAGTTGGGCGGTGAGGGCACGACGGATTCCAGCCTCGTGCGCGATGCCAACGCGGCGCAGGAAGGGTTCTTCCGCAGTTTCCAGAACGGCATCTTGCGCATCCCCAAGATCGGCTACGGCCAGGGACAGTTCCGCGTGGCCGCGCCGCTGGGACCGACCGCAGGCCTGCCGCTCTCCAGCTTCGCGGGCAGGCCCGAAAACGCGGAGATCAAGCTGGGCAACTTCTATGTCGATATCTTTTCCCTCAGCAGCTCGGTGCTGTGGAGCGACAACATCAACCTCGTCGAGGTGGGCAAGGAGTCGGAGGAGATCGCCGTGGTGCGGTTGCAGGCGGCGTTGATGTATCAGGTGAATGACGCGATGCGTCTCTCGGCGGCCGGGACGTTTATCTGGCTGCCGTTCAAGCCGGACATCGGCTTCACGGACCCGCTGGCGGACTACTCCTTCAGCCTCGCGCCGATCTTCCAGTCGCAGTTCACCTACGACATCCCGTTCAACAAGGTGGACGTGCAGATGATTGAGGATTTCACGGTGCAAAGCGGCGGCTTCGGCACGGGCCGCGCCTTTGATCTGCTGGAGCGCCAAGCCAACGACGTTGAGGACCGCGCGGGCCGTTACTCCTACCGCGACACACAGGCGCAGGGGCCGACGGACAAGCGCTTCCGCTCCGCGCCCACCTTCCGCAACCAGATCGGCGTCAACGTCAGCACGCTGCTGCCCACGGTCACGCGCTTCACGGTGGGCTACGCGCACGAGAACCTCTGGCCGGTCCGCGACAGTCTCGGGCAGCAGAGCAGCTCGGACACGTTCACCGCGGCCCTGCAATCGGAGCGCGAGAACCTGCGCTTCAAGCCGTTCTTCAACTACAACGCGCGGCACCAGAACAACCGCTTCGGCTACGACTCCTCGATGCGCGGTGGCTTCGCCGGCCCGATCACGCCGTATCTCGATCTGCGCGCCGACGTGGGATACTACCTCGCGGGCGACGAATCCGGCGAAGGCTACACCTGGTCTCTGGGACTGCTGCACCGGCCGCGCGAGCGCTTCGAACACGAGCTGGACTACCTGCGCACCATCACCTACCCGGACCGCTCAGTTGTGACACTGGTCGGCTACCACGCGCAGCTTCAGGCCAGTCCGGATATCATCCTCGAGGCCGCCGCGCAGGAGCAGAACATCGAGCCACTGGACAACCCGAACAATTCCTTTGGCGGGAAAGAGTTCCGCGCCGAGGGCCGGTTCAACTACCGCGTGCTTGACCGTATTGTCTCCCGGTTCGGTTACGCGTGGACGCACAGCGTGGGCCGGGGTGGCGCACCGCCACTGCGCTTCGATCAGCACACCATCCGCTTCGAGTTGGTGATCGCACACACGACCACCTTTGAGTCCTCGTTCCTCTACCAGCACGAGTTCCGTGACTCGAACAAGGCACTGGACAGTTATGTGGAAAACGTCGCCTCGCTCACACTGACGCGAAAATTCTGACCCGCTCAATCCCGTATTGACTCACAGCTAAATATTACCGGGAGCGGGGGCCGTCAGGCGAGGCCGGATGCAAAATGTTTGCCAATCGGCCCTATTGTATGGCACCTAGCGTGACGAATTGAGTTAGCCCGAAGACCTTGAGCACTGCAGACTGTAATCGGCTCACTAAAATGACCAGCCAACTTTTGCGCACACCGTGGGTCCTGATGCTTCTGCTCTCGGCCCATGCTCTCTCTTCTGCCGCGCAGCTGGCACCCACGCAGGCACAACTCGATGCGGCGCGCCGCCAGCAGATGCAGGCCCTGCAAAAGGGTGACTTCGCCGCATTTGATCGCCACGCCAAGGAAGTCGCCGCTCTGGAAGCCCGGCTCGGCTCACCTGCCGGTGCAGCGACAACTGCGGCAGTCCCGAGCGCGCCGGTCTCGTCCTTCTTCTCCACTCCGGCTGGAAGCGCCGGGTCGGCGCCCGCTGGCAGTTCCACCGTTTTCACCCCGCCCTCCCTCTCTTCAACCACACTGACCCCCCCCGCAGCCACTTCCTCTCCTCCGCCCGCAGCTCCGAGATACACGCCGCCCGCGCCTGCTGCATCTCCCGCCCCGAAGGCTCCCACTGCGAAGACGGCCACGCCGTCCGGCGCAACGAGCACCAGCAGCTTCACCCCGTCTGGCACCGGCACCGGGTTCACGCCCGCCGCGCCGGCTCCGCGCACCACGACTTCCACTTTCGCCCCGCTGCCCACCCCGACTCTGGCCGAGGAGCCACGCCCGACGGATGTCCCGCCCGCCGTGCTGGAGCTGCGTGCCGCGCAAGCCGAGCTGAACAAGCTCGAGGAATTCCGCATGGCCGAAAGCCTCACCACACGGCGCGGCGCTACCAGCTCTTCCGAGCCAATGCGCCCGGCCACGAGCGTGGTGCCACCCTCAACGGCGTTCCCGACTTCGTTCTCCCCGCAGATCACCCCATCCGTGAATCTCGCCGGCGGCTCGGATGAGTTGCGCCGCAAGCTTGACGACAACACACGCCGCAAGTCCGAGCTTCAGCTCGAGGCCGAACGCCTCTCCCGGGACGGCGCGGATTGGGAAGCACGTTACAACGCCGCCAAGGCCGAGCTTGCCCGCCTCGAAACCGAGAACAAGAGCCGCGACCGCCTCCAGCTCATCCGCGATGAGCTAACCCGCCTCGACGCCGACTCCACGCGCCTGATGCAGGACTTCGAGGCCTCCCGCGCCGACCAGGACCGCCGCGCCCGCGAGATGCTCAACCGGAGCTCCTCCGCCTCCATGACCACCGTGCGCGCGGACCGGCCCATGGTTCCCGCCTCCGTCGTCACGCCGCCCGCCGAGCCGGAGCGCAAAGGCCCGCCGCAATTTAGCAAGGCCAGCTCCTTGCGCGGCTCCTCGACCGGGGCTGATGGCAACCTCCTCCGCACCGGCCGCTCCAGCGGCGACGCCACCGCCATCCAGCGCGACCTTGACCGGTTGACGGAGAGAAAAGAAACCCAACTGCGCGAGATGGACGAGGTGCAGCTCAAGTTCCAATACGCCGAGCGCGAGCTGGCCATGGCCGCCCGCACCGGGCAGCAGTCGGACATTGACCGCATCACCAAGAACAAGTCCGACCTCGACACGCGCTACAAGAATGCAGTGGCCGAGATGCAACGCCTGGACAACGAGATCCAGTCCAAGGTCGCCTCGCTCCGGGGCGCGATGGGCGGCAGCGATCCTGACGCCGTCAACATCGGCTCTTCACTGCAAGTCATCGTCGCGGAGGACGAGACCTTCAACGGCATCTACAACGTCAAGCGCGACGGCAACATCATGCTGCCCCGTGTGGGCAAAGTGGCAGTTGCCGGCAAAGGTGCCACCGAGGCAGAGGCCGCGATCAAGGCGCTCCTGGAGGAGTCGCAGTTGAACAAGGCCACCGTCACCGTCGAAATCAGAGGCCAGCCAGCAGGCGGTGCGATGCCGACCAGCGACCAGACGGTCGTCATCTACCTCGCCGGCGAGTTCATTACGCCCGGCCCGCTCAAGATTCCCGAGGGCGTATCCCCCACGCTTATCACCACCATCATCCGCTCCGGCGGCATCACGCCCTCCGGCGACCTCACGCGCACGAAGCTGCTGCGCATCGAGAACGAGCAGGGCGCTGTCGAGGAAGTGAACGTCGCCGCCATCCTCTCGGGCAACATCCCGCCCACGGACATCGCGCTCAACCCCGGCGACATCATCATGATCCCGGCGCTGGCCCCGGTCGTGTATGTCACCGGCAACGTGAACAAGCCCGGCACGCTGCGCCTCTTCCAGGATGAAACCCTCACCGGCTACGCCGCCATCCTGCGCGCCGGCGGATTCTCCCGGTTCGCCAACCTGAAGAAATGCACTGTGATCCGCGACCTCGGCAACGGCGAGAAAATCCAGATGCCGCTCAACGTGAGGGAAATTCAGAAGGGCCTGGCACCCGACATCGTCCTGCAAGGCAAGGACGTCGTCCTGGTGCCGGAGAGCTTCTTCAGCTTCTGAGCTGGGAGCGGACGACAGGCATGCAGTTGAACTACCAGTGGCAGAGCGGACAGCAGTGATTGACCGATGACTCCAGGCGAAAAAAAACGGAAAACGGACTTCACGGACGTGGTGATGTATATCGCCATCGCCACGAAGCACGCGCGGCTCATCGTCCTGCTCATCACCCTGGCGCTGACCGGCGGGCTGATCTTCTACATCTTCAGCCGCCCGGTTTACTTCTCCAAGAGTGTCATCCGCTACACGCCCATCGGCACGGGCACGCCACAGCGCGAGAGCCAGTTGGAAGGCGAACGGTCAGAGCGGTTCAACGACGACAGATTCCTCAAGCAGTTCGACGCCGAGCACATCCTAGTGCGTGTGGACAAGCGCCTCGGTGACGAGGTCGGGGCCGCCCGGGCGGGCAAAAGTGGGCGCAAGCAGGTGCGCGCGATCTGGACCACTGACCGCAACATCGAGTTGAACGTTTGGTGCTACATCCCCTCCTGGGTGACGAGGTATCCGGAGATCATGCTCGAGGAATTCCAGAAGGAGCAGGATGAGCGCGCGCGGCAGATGTTCGTGGCCACATCCAACAAGTTCGCGGTCACCATCGCCGACTTGACCAAGCGCTGGGAGGCCCAACTGGCGGTGGAAAACAAGGTCAAGGAGAAGTTCGACCCCGACCGGCTCAAGTATGACCTGGCCCAACTTCAACTCGTGCCGGACCAACTGGCGAAGTATCGGGAGCGCTTGAAGCGCTGGACCGAGGTCCGTCAGAGACTCCTCAACCCCGTTTACACAACGGCCGAGCGCCTCGATTTCATCTCCAGCATCAACTACAGCGTGGAGGAAACCGTCCTGCTCGAGGTGGACAAGGACTTCAAGGACCGGGTGCCGCAGAACATGCGCCCCTCCAATGGAACCGTCATCATCCGCTCCCCAACCCGGACCGACACGGACAACGTGTATGAATTGGAACGGAATCTTCGGGAGATCGAGCGCAAGATCAAGGAGCTGTCGGTCACCTTCAAACCCGGCCACGACAGGATTAAGGCTCTGATCAAGCAAAAGGAAGGGATTGAGAAACTTCTGAACGAGGAGTTGAGCCGGAACGAGGGCAAGTTTCTGATTCACGGCCGCCACTTGGCCAACAAGGTGGCCGACTTGGAGGCGCAAGAACCCGTTTGGCGCGAGAAGCAGAAGGCCTACGACAAATATCTGCTGGACATGAACCTCATCACCGGCGGCTCTACGCGCTACGACCAGATGATCAACGAGATGCAGAAGCGCATCACCGAGGCGGAACTGGCGATTGACAACCAGCGCGTTGCGCTCGCGTTCAAGGAGTTCGACCTGCCCATCCGCGACGAGATTCCCATCTCCCCCAACCGCCTCAAGATCGTGCTCATGTCCCTCGCCCTCGGCCTCGGCCTCGCCTTGGGCATCCCGTTCCTCCTCGAGTTCATGGACCAGACCGTCACGAACATGGAGAAGATGGAGGAGATGACCAACATGCGCGGCCTCGGCCTGGTGCCCGACTTCGAGGACGACATCGCCGAGGCCTACCCGCTGATCTTCGACGGTGCGGGCGTGGACAACCCGGACTTCATCGAGAACTTCCGCGTCATTCGCACCAACCTGCTCTCCAGCGCGGCCACGTCGAAGTTCCCGCAGGTCATCATGGTCACGAGCACGTCGCCCAAGGAGGGCAAGACCGTCGTCTCCTCGAACCTCGCCATGTCCTTCGCCCACACCGGCGAGAAGACGCTTATCATTGACGCCAACCTCCGCCGCGGCATCCAGCATCACCTCTTTGGCAGCCGCTCCTCCCCCGGCCTGAGCAACATCCTCGTGGAGAAATACGACGTTCTGGACGCCTGCCGCCCGACCACGATGGAGAACCTCCACATCCTCCCGTGCGGCGACCAGTTGGAAGGCGACATCGAGCAACTCGGCTCACCGCGGTTCGCCTCCGCCATTGAGAAGCTCCGGAAGGTTTACGAGCGCATCATCGTTGATGCCACGCCGGTGCTCGGCCTCGCCGAGACGAGCGTCATGCAGACGGCCATGGACGGTGTCGTCCTCGTCATCTGGACCGGCCAGACGCCCACGCGCGCGGTGCGCACGGCGATTGACATCCTCAACGACAACCACGCGAACTTCTACGGATTCGTGCTCAACCGGCTGGACCTGATGGCGACGATGAACCGGTTCCACTACTACTACTACACGAACCATTACTATAACCGGTATCAGAGCCTCACCCGCACGCAGGACGATGACCGGAATCAGCCGCGTTGAGGCACGCCTCGCATGAGTGAGTCGCCGCAGCCGGTCGCCTCTTCCACGCCCCCCGGCGTCTCGGTCGTCATCCCCGCCTACAACTACGCCCGCTTCCTCCCGTCCGCCGTCGAGTCGTGCCTGACGCAGGACTACCCGAACTTCGAGGTGGTGGTCATTGACGACGGCTCCAAGGACAACACCCGCGAGGTCATGGCGCGCTACGGCCCGCCGGTGCGCTACGTTTATCAGGCCAACGCCGGCCTCTCCGCCGCGCGCAACACCGGCATCCGCGAGGCGCGCTTCGACTACGTTTGTTTCCTCGACGCCGACGACCTGCTGCTCCCCACGCACCTGAGCGACAGCATGACGGCCTTCGCGAAGCTCCCGCCCGACTACGGCCTCGTCGCCTGCGATGATCATCTCGTGGACGTGGACGCCAAGCCGTTGCCCTTCACCGTCCACGTGCCCGTGCTGCCGCGCGAGGTCACGCTCAAGAACATTCTCATGCGCACGCGCTTCTCCCCGACCGGTGCGGTCGCGCGCAAGGAAGTCTTCGGGCTCTGCGGCGGCTTCGACACCACGCTGCGCAGCACCGAGGACCGTGACATGTGGATTCGCATCGCGGCGAAGCGGCGCATCTGGCATCAGGGCAAGGTTCTCGTCCTCATCCGGAAGCACGGCAACAACATGAGCAACAACGCCGACCGGATGAAGAGCAACATGGCGACCGTGCTCAAGAAATCCTACGACGCGCAGGTCGTGCCGAAGTCGAACGTCTGCTTCTGGCTGCAAGTCTTCAGCTACTGGCGTTTCCAGACCTCGCTCATCTACAACGGCATCAAGCAGCCCGCCCGCGCCTACCGTGACCTGCTCATCTCCGTGCTGCTCTGGCCATGGTTCCTGAACCCGGCTGCGAACGGCAACCCGCCGCTCTTCCGCCTCCGCTCCCTCGTCCGCTACACGCTCAACGCGCTGCGGGGAGAGGTGAAGCAGTAGGGCGCGTATGATTGCACGTGCGTTGCGAACTCGGAGGCCCGGAGAAGCTCGCGTGTTGCGTGTTGCGTGTTGCGTGAGTCTGGCAGAACGCTCCCGAACTAATGCACGCAACACGCAACACGCAACACGTCTCCGTCCAAAACTCCTGCCCACCCACTGAGCGCAATCCCAGTGCCCCGCCCCCTCCGCATCCTTCACGTCGTCTTCTCGCTCGAGCCGGGCGGGATGGAGAACGGCATAGTGAACGTCGCGCGACGGCTGCCGGCGGATGAGTTCGAGGTCCACGTCTGCTGCCTCGAACGCGGCGGCGCATTCGTCGAGCGGTTGCCGCATCCGGAGAACGTCGTCGTGCTCAACAAGCCGCCGGGCTTCTCTCCGCGCGCCGCACTTGGCGTCGCTCGGCACGCCGCCCGCATCGGCGCGGACTTGCTTCACCCGCACAATCTCGGCCCGCTCACCTACGCCGCGCTCGGCTCCGGCTTCGGCCTGTGGAAGCCGGTGTTGCAGGGCGAGCACGGCGTCTTCCAAGGCGACCAGGGCAGCCCCGATCGGCTCCGCCAGCGTCGTCGGCTCTATCGGGCTTGCCGGAAAGTCCACACCGTCTCCGAGTCGCTGCGATGCTATCTCATCGAGCACGGTTTCCCGGCGGAGAAGATCACCGCCATCCTCAACGGCGTGGACACGGAGCGCTTTCAGCTCGTGGACAAGGTCGCCGTCCGCGCGCAGCTCGGCTTGCCGACGCAAGGCCAGTTCATCGGCATCGTCGGCCGCTTCGACCCGAACAAGAAACACCTCTTGCTCATTGAGGCGTTCAACCGCGTCGCCGCGCAGCTTCCCGATGCCCGTCTCGTCATCGTCGGCGACAAGGGCGCGGAGAAGGAAAGGATTCTCGCCGCCGCGCAGGCGAGTCCCACACGCGACCGCATCCACCTCGCCGGCTTTCAGGCGAACCCGACGCCGTGGTATCAGGTGCTCGATCTCCTCGCTGCGCCGTCCATCTTCGAGGGTCTTTCCAACGCCGTGCTCGAAGCGATGGCCTGCGGCGTGCCATGCCTCGCTCACACAGCGTGCGGCAATGCCGAGGTCATCACCAGCGGCAGCGACGGCTTCCTCGCCGCGCTCGACTCGGTGGAGTTGCTGGCGGCGGAGTTGCACCGCGTGCTGGCGAACCCGGCAGGGTTGTCCGCCACCGGCCAGCACGCCCGCGCCCGTGTGATGCGCGACTTCTCGATGGACGCGATGGTGCGCAACTACGCCCGCATCTACCGCGAGGTCGCGAGTTGGCCGGCGTGAGCGCGCCGTTTTGAACAATCCCCCGCTCTGCCAGTCCATTACCGTGACCGTCGGCCCGTCAGTTCCACCGGACTTCCCGGTTGATTCCGACCCGCCGCCGGGCGCACTCTGCCAACAACACCTATGAAACGAATCCTCTCCGTGATGCTGCTGACGGCGTTCCTGTCCGGCGCGGCGCTGGCGGTCGAGTTCACCCGCCAGCAGGCCGGCAAGATCACGCAGTCCGTGGGCGACCTGCTGGACCGCGCGCATTACAAGGGCGCGCGCCTCAACGACGCCGTCGCGGAGACGCACCTTAAGAACTACCTCGATGCGCTGGACTTCAATCACATGATGTTCCTCCAGAGTGACGTGGACGAATTCACGGAGAAGTATTCCAAGAACCTCGACAACCTGACCAAGGCGGCGGACGCGAACCCGGCCTACCAAATTTTCGAGCGCTACCTCAAGCGGCTTGAATCCACGGTGACGCACATCGGCGGCCTGCTGAACGAGAAGCACGACTTCACGAAGGACGAGAAGTTCCTCGCCCAGCGCAACAAGATCCCCTGGCCCAAGACCGAGGCGGACGCGCAGGAGCTGTGGCGGCAGCGCATCAAGTTCGAGTTGCTCAATGGCAAGCTCACCGATGAGGCACCGGCCAAGACCGCCGAGAAGATCACCAAGCGCTACGCCCGGTTGCAGAAGAACATGAAGCAGTTCGACTCCAGCGAGATTCTCCAGGTCTATCTCTCCGCGCTCGGCCACGCCTTCGACCCACATTCGGACTACATGGCCCCGGCGGACGCGAAGAACTTCGACATCCACAACGTGAAGCTCAAGCTCAACGGTATTGGCGCGCAGTTGCGGCAGGACGACGAAGGCCACACGGAGATCGTGAACCTCACGCCCGGCGGCCCGGCCGAGTTGAGCAAGCAGCTCAAGCCCAAGGACAAGATCGTGGCCGTCGCCCAAGGCAGCGCCGAGGCGGTGGACTGCCTCGACATGAAGCTCGGCGAGGTCGTGGACATGATCCGTGGCAAGAAGGGAACCGAAGTCCGCCTCACGATCATTCCGGCGGACGCGGTCAGCGATTCCGAGCGCCGCGAGATCCGCATCGTGCGCGACGAGATCAAGCTCACGGAGCAATACGCCTTCGCGCGCATTGTCGAGCACGTCACGGCGGACGGGAAGAAGCAGCGGCTCGGCGTCATTGACCTCCCGCAGTTCTACCAGAAGTGCGCAGCGGACGTGGAGAAGCTGCTGGTCCGCCTGCAAAAGGAAAACGTGGCGGGCGTCGTGCTCGACCTGCGCCGCAACGGCGGCGGCCTGCTCAACGAGGCCGTCGAGCTAACCGGCCTCTTCATCAAGAAAGGCCCGGTCGTGCAGGTGCGGAACCCGAAGCAGATTGATGTGCTGGACGACGAGGACGCGCGGGTGACCTACGACGGGCCGCTCATCGTGGCTGTCGGCCACCACAGCGCGTCGGCATCGGAGATCGTCGCCGCTGCGTTGCAGGACTACGGGCGCGCGCTCATCGTCGGTGACTTGGCCACCCACGGGAAAGGCACCGTCCAGACGCTTTACCCGCTGGCGCAGTGGATGGGGACAAAGCAGGTCGTGGACCCCGGCCAACTCAAGTTCACCATCTCGAAGTTCTACCGCATCGCCGGGGGCACCACGCAGAAGCACGGCGTCACGCCCGACATCATCCTGCCCAACGTGCTCGACTACCTTGAGACCGGCGAGGCCTTCCTGCCCAACGTGCTCGACGCCGACAACATTCCGCCCGCCAAATATCAGCGCGCGGACCGCCTCAACGGCGGTTTGGACGAACTCCGCAAGAACTCCTCCGACCGCACCACAAAGGACAAGGACTTCAGCTACATCCGCGAGGACATCGAACTGGTGAAGAAGCAGCGCGCGGACAAGACCATTTCCCTCAACGAGCAGCAGCGCATCCAAGAGAAGAAGGAGGCCGAAGGCCGCGTCGAGGCGCGCAAGAAGGAACGCGACGCCCGCCCCATCTCGGCCGACAAGGTGTTCCTCGTGAAAACCGAGACCGTGGACAAGAACCAGCCGCTCATCGCTGTCATACCGCCTAAGCCGGTTGCGGCAGCAGCCAAGGATGCCACCGCCAAGTCCAAGGGCACCCCGCAGACCAAGACCACTCCACAGCCGGCCAAAAAGGAAACCAAGGCTCCGGAGGACGCTGAGGAACCGGAGGACACCACCGACGCCGGCAAGGCGATCATTGATGTCTACCTCCGCGAGACCTTAAGCATCCTCGGCGATTACGCCCGGCAGCAGGCTAGAAACGGCCGTGGCGAAATCGTCGCCGTGCCTCGCTGACCGGTCGGCGGCCGCTCCTCGCCAGTCAGCCCTGGCAAAATCCTCGCGTGGGCAACCCGTTGCGCTTTGCGCGCGCATCGCCGAGATCGAAGACAAATACTTCCCCGGCTGCTTGGGCAACCCGACCAACCCTTGCACCATCCTCCCCTCCATGCGCCGGAACATCGCCGCCGGAAGCCGGAAACCCCCGGCCCGCCGTCGCCCGCGAACCTAGATTCCGCAGTTGAACCTCACGCAACGGACGCAAAGGGCGCAAAGGAACAGACTTCTGCTGCACCGGCCACTTCACCTGCGGGGTGAAGGCTGCCGCCCGGTGCTTTGAGGCAAACAGGCGCGCCGGCGTTGCGTCCTTTGCGTCCTTTGCGTGAGGCAACCGCGGTTTTAAGGGTGAAAGGGACACCCCGCCCCCTTTCCACCATCGGCTACCGAGGCGCTCACGGGGGACAAGAGTGTCCCCTCACGGCCACCCCTCGACCGGCCCGACCGCCCCCCCCGAGCCGCTCGTCGCGCAATCCAGCGGTTTCCTCATCACCATCCGCGCCCCGTGCCTCACGCAACGAGGCAACTGCGTGGCCGTCGTCGCCAAGCCGGTGGTCGCGGCATTTCGCGGCGAAATGCCAGGCTTGGCTTGGTGCAGGGTGCTGCGGTTGGCCAGAGAGCTGGCTGGTTTAGGGGCCGGCTCGTTTCTTCCGGAGGCGGGACGTTTTCATTTGCACCGATGGCTTGGAGGGCAGTGAATTGCGCACCGACATGAAACCGTTCGCAGCTTTGGAGGCCGCCATTCTTCTCGCCGCCCTTGCCCTCCCGTTCGCCCTGCTCGCCGCCCCGCCTCCCAAGGCCCCCGAAGTCCCCGCCGAGTTGCCGCCGCAGATCGAACTGCTCCAGCCGGGCGTGAAGCTCACGCTCCTCGCCGAGCATCCCGCGCTGGTCACGCCCACGGGCATTGACGTGGACGCGCAGGGTCGCATCTGGACGGTGTCGTGCCACACGCACTTCCGCCCGCAAGGCTACGTCGGGCCGGAGCACGACGAGGTGCTGGTCTTCGACCGCGACGGGAAGAACCGCCGCGTCTTCTACAATCGCACGGTCGCGACGATGAATCTCAAGCTCGGCCCCGGCGGCTGGGTGTATCTCGCCGAGCGCAGCCGCATCCTGCGCGTGAAGGACTCGGACGGCGACGGCCAGGCAGACGTGGCGGAGAACATCGCGACGCTCAACACCATCGCCGACTATCCGCACAACGGCCTCGCCGGAATGGCGTGGCTGCCCGATGGCGAACTGATGTTTTCGCACGGCGAGAACTTCGGGAAGGACTGGACGCTCACCGGACGCGACGGCGCGAAGTTCACCGGGCGCGGCGAGGGCGGCATCTTCCGCTGCCGCCCGGACGGCTCCGGCCTGCGGCGCATCGCGCGTGGGTTCTGGAATCCCTTCGGCCTGCTCGCGCGCAAGGACGGCGAGCTGTTCGCGGTGGACAACGACCCCGGCAGCCGTCCGCCGTGCCGCCTGCTGAACATCGTCGAGGGCGCGGACTACGGCTTCCAGTGGGTGTATGGCAGCGCGCCAGTGCATCCGTTCGTCGCGTGGAACGGCGAGCTGCGCGGCACGCTGGGCATGGTGCATCCGTCGGGCGAGGGGCCGTGCAGCATCGTCGAGCTGGGCGGCGGCGTGCTCGTGCCGTCGTGGAGCAACCATCGCCTCGACTACTTCCCGCTCACGCGCAAGGGCGCGGGCTACACGGCCAGCCGCGTCGAGCTGCTCCGCGGCGGCGATTTCTTCCGCCCCTCCTGCCTCGCGACGGGACCGGACGGCGCGTTCTACTTCAACGATTGGGTGTTCAGCGCCTACACGCTGCACGGCAAAGGCCGCTTGTGGAAGCTGGAGGTGGACAAGACGAAGGCAACATGGCTCAAGCCGGCGGTTGAGCCGCCCGATGGCACCGCGCAACTCGCCAAGAACCTGCGCGAGGGAAAGTCGAAGCCTTCGGAACGGCAGCTCTTCGACCTCGTGCGCGGCAACGATGCGTATCTGGCCGACGCCGCCCTCACCGCACTCGCCCGCCTCGGCGCGAACTGGACGCCGGACCATGTGCGAGGGCTGGCTGCGAAGGACCGCGTGTGGGCGCTGGTGGCGTTGCGTCGAGTGGACTTGAACGAGGAGAAGTGGGTGCGCCTGCTGCTCAACGATGCCGACCCGGAAATCCGCTTCGAGTGCCTGCGCTGGATTGCCGACGCCGTGCTCACCGGCTTCAGCAAAGACGTCGAGCGGATGCTCACGCGGCCCGACCTCGACTACCGTTTCTTCGAGGCCGCGCTCGCCGCTTGGAACACGCTGCGCGGCAAGCCCGAGGCCGGCGTCACCGACGCCACCGTGCTCGTGGACCGCGTGACCGATGCCGCGACGCCCGCCCGTCTCAAGGGCTACGCGCTCCGCCTCGCGCCCGCCACGCACGCCAAGCTCACCGTTCCGCTCCTGCGCGAGTTGCTCGCCGCGAACGACCCGGTCCTCTCGCTCGAAGTCGTCCGCACGCTCGCGGCCCGAGATGCCGAGGAGGCGCGCGTGGTTCTCGCCGAAATCGCCGCCGATGAAAAGCGCCCGACGGAACTCCGCGCCGACGCCACTGCCGGTCTGGCCTCCGCGCTCACGCCGGCGCATCAGCCGTTGCTGCTGAAACTCGCCACGCACGCGAACACGGCGATTCGGAACGAGGCGCTGCGGGCCTTGCGCGCGCAGACGTTGGATACAGCGGCCAAACAGCCACTCGGAACCGTGGCGCAGCGTCATGCGGAGTCCGCCCCGCTCGTGAAGGCCGCGCTGGAGCCGGCTTCGATTGAGGCAGGCCGTCCTGCGGTGGAAGACACCGCTGCGTGGTTGAAGCGACTCGCCGCGCTGCCGGGCAAACCAGACGCCGAGGCAGGCCGCCGCATCTTCTTCCACTCGCGCGTGGCGATGTGTTCCACCTGCCACCGCCACAGCGGGCGCGGCAACGTCGTCGGACCAGACCTGAGCCTCGTCGCGCAGCAGGGCGACCAGCGGGCCATCCTGCAATCCCTGCTCGAACCGAACCGCGAGGTCGCGCCGCAGTTCTTCCCCACGCAACTGGAGCTGAAGGACGGGAGCGAGTTCACCGGCATCCTGCTGCGCTCATCGAGCGTGGATGTCTTCCGCGACCTCACCGGCAAGGAGCGCAGCTTCAAGCCCACCGACATCGTGAAGCGCGCCGAGTTGAAGACCTCGCTCATGCCAGCGGGCCTGGTCGCCTCAATCACGGACACCGAACTGCGCGACCTGCTGGCGTTTCTGACTTCGCGCGATGCGATGGCCTCGGCCAGTGCCGCCCTCCCGCAGGGCAAGCGAAAGTAACCTTGTGAGCGAACCGACTTCTACACCACCGCCGACCCGCCAGGCCTTGCTCCTCGTGGCCTTCATGTGGTTCGCCTACTTCCTGAACTACTGTGACCGGCAAGCGGTGTTCTCGATGTTCCCGGTGCTCAAGTCCGACCTCGGCTTCACGGACAATCAGCTCGGCCTCGTCGGCGCTTCGTTCCTGTGGATTTACGGCGTCGGCAGCTTCTTCGCCGGGCAGATAGGCGACAAGTTCTCCAAGCGCCGGCTCATCGTGTGGAGCCTCGCGCTGTGGAGCCTCGTCACCGTCGCGACGGGCTTTGCGAACTCGCCGAACATGGTGCTGGCGCTGCGGGCGCTCATGGGCATCTCCGAGGCGCTGTTCATGCCGGCGGCCATCGCGCTCACGGCGAACGCCTTCCCTCCCGCCACTCGCTCGCGCGCCATCGCCGCGCTGACGACGGCGCAAATCATGGGCAACGTGGGCGGCGGCTGGTTCGGCGGCTGGATGGCGCAGCAAGGCCAGTGGCGCATGGCGTTCTTCATCCTCGGCGGAGTGGGCCTGCTCTTCGCGGTGCCTTACTTTCTTTTCCTGCGCGGCGTGAGCGAGGAGGCGCAAGTGGAGACCAAGAAAAGCGGCGGCTCCAGCGCGATGGTCGGGCTGGCGCGCACGCGAACCTACTGGCTGCTCTGCGTGGTTTTCCCCGTGTTCGTCTTCGGCCTCTGGCTGCTCTATGGCTGGCTGCCGAACTTCTTGAAGGAGAAATTCGCGCTGAATCTTGCCGACGCTGCCTTCAACGCCACGGTCTTCCTCCAAGGCGCGACGCTCATCGGGATGCTCTCCGGCGGCGTGCTCGCGGACACGCTCTACCGCCGCACGAAGGCCGCGCGGCTCTGGCTCCTCACCGCGAGCCTGCTGGGCTGCGCGCCGTTCCTGCACTACCTCGGCAACAGCGACACGCTCGTCGCCACGCGCGTGGCCGCGATGGGCTTCGGCCTCTTCAGCGGCTTCTTCATGGGCAACATCTTTCCCTCCGCGTTTGAAATCGTCCCCGCCGACGCGCGGGCCTCGGCCGTGGGCGTGTTGAATCTCTTTGGCGCGGTCATCTCCGGCTTCGCGACGCTGGCCGGCGGCGCGCTGAAGCAAACGGTCGGCATCAATAACCTGCTCACCTACACGGCGCTGGCCTACGTGCTGGCCGGCCTCGCCGTCATCGTGGGCATCCGGTTCCTGTTCCATCGCGACTACGAAAGGGTCCACTGACTATGAGCTACGAACTTTTGCGGTGGCTGCGTAGCAGCCGAACAACAGTAGCCGTGGGTGAAGCGATCCGTGGCGAGCGCAACCCACGGGAAGGCGAAGCGGGTTCGCCACCGCGTAGCGGTGGAACTGCTGGATGTGTCCCGCCTGGTTCAACCGCTACGCGGTTGTCGGGCATTTGGCGCAGGTTCCGTGGGTTCCGTTCGCAAGGCGAACTTCACCCACGGCTACTATTGTTTGGCCCCGCTGGGGCCGGATGGCGCGCGCGGCGTCAAGTCCTGCGGCTTGGGGTGGCGGTTTGGCTTATCTCGTCGGCCATGTTCGCCGCCGCGCCGCTCTCCGCCGCCGACAAACCGTTCCGGGCCGGCGCGGCCGTGGTGGACATCACGCCGCTGAAGTTTCCGGTGATCGCCAATGGCGGGTTCACGGAGCGACTGGCCACGCAGGCGGTGGACCGGCTTCATGCGCGCTGTGGTTCTGGCTCGGCGAGGCCAGCGGCGCGACGGAGCGCACCGGCACGCTCGTTGCCGGCCTCGGCGGCGAATCGCTGACCAGCCAGCAGTCCAAGGACCATCGCGTGCAACTGGTGCTCAACGGCGCGGCCTCGAAGCTCGGGCTGCGCGCGGATGACTGGCACTTCGCCGTGCTGGTGCGGGACGGCAACGAGGTGCGCGTCCACTGGGATGGCGGGGAAAAGCCTGAACTCAGCGCGCTGCTGCCGCCGCAAAAGGCAAAGCAGAACCTGGTTTTCGGCCATGACTTGCAGGGCAAGCTCGATGAAATCGCCGTCTTCAATCGCGCGCTTGCGCTCGCCGAAATCGCCGCGCTGTGGAAAGTGTCCGGCATCGGCGAAGAACGCGCCAAGCAGGCCACCGCGCGGGAGCACGCGGAGCGGACGGCCGTCGAGCGCACCGCGCCGCCGAAGTTCCCGGCGGATTACGCCGCTGCTATCGCCGCGTTGAAGCCGGCCCTGCACGCGCCGCTGGATAAACAGCCGAAGGGAATGACCAGCGAGGGTGGAGTGCAGCTTTCACCGGCGACGTTCGCCGCGTTTCAGGCGGGTCGCATCCGTGGCAACGCGGACAAGCTTGGAGCGGCGTTCAGCGTCTCGCTCTGGTTTCGCAACGAAACGCCGAACGATGCCTCGCTTGTCACCGCGTATCTTTTCTCCCGCGGTCCCAATGGCAACAAGCAGGCGCCCGGCGACCATCTGGGCATCGGCGGCACCTATCGTCGTGAACTGACCGGACGGCTCATGGTCTTCAATGGCAACGCCGCCGACCAGGCCGTCGCGGGCCAGACCGTCATCCCGCCGGGAACATGGAACCACGCGGTGTTCATCCGCGATGGCAGGCGCGTGCGCGCCTATCTCAATGGCGGGGCGAAGCCGGAGATTGACGCGGAAATCGAAGCCGCCGCGCCGGGTAGCCGGGAATTTTCCCTCGGCGCCCGAAGCGACAACTTCGCGCCGCTGCGCGGGTATCTGGCGCAGTTCGCGTTGTTCGACCGCGCGCTGACGGCCGAGGAAGCGAAGCGGCTTCACGCCGCCGCCGGCCAGCCCACGGGAGTCGCGCAAGCTGCCGCCCCGCCCCGGCCCGGTCCGGCGAGTGAACCGCTGGCTCCCTTGGAGTCACTGAAGAAAATCCATGTGCCCGCCGGCTTTCGCGTCGAGCTGGTCGCCGCCGAGCCGCTCGTGCTCGACCCGGTGGCGTTCGACTGGGACGAGCGCGGGCGCTTGTGGGTCGTCGAGATGGCGGACTATCCGCTCGGCATGGATGGCAAGGGCAAGCCCGGTGGGCGCGTCCGCATCCTCGAAGATACGGACGGCGACGGGGGCTACGACAAGGCCACGCTCTTCGCCGACGGCCTAAACTTTTCCACCGGCATCATCACCTGGCGCGACGGCGCGATTGTCACCGCCGCGCCGGAGATTCTGTTTCTCAAGGACAGCAACGGCGACGGCAAGGCCGACGTGCGCGAGCCGCTGTTCCAGGGATTCTCCGAGGGCAACCAGCAGCTCCGCGTCAACGGCCTGCGGTGGGGTCTCGACAACTGGATTTACTGCGCCGCCGGCTCGCACCACGCGGGCTACGCCGCCGCGACGAAGCTCAAGTCCGGCCGCACCGGCGCGGAGTTTCAGGTGGGCAGCCGCGACTTCCGCCTCCGGCCCGACACGGGCGAGCTCGACGCGCAGAGCGGCCCCTCGCAGTTCGGCCGCAACCGCGACGACTGGGGCCGGTGGTTCGGCACCCAGAACATCCGGCCGCTCTGGCACTTCGTGCTCACCGACCATTACCTGCGCCGCAACCCGCACGTCGCCGCGCCGAACCCGACCCGGATGGTGGTCGTGCCGTTGAGTCCCAAGGTCTGGCCGGCCAGCCCGCAGGAGAAACGCTTCCACAGCTTCAGTGAGGCGGGCCACTTCACCTCCGCGTGCGCCGGGATGATTTACCGGGACGAGCTGCTCTTCGCGCGCAACGCCGAGTCGCACGCGTTCACCTGCGAGCCGTTTCACAATCTGGTTCAGCACAATGTCCTCACGGACGATGGGGTGAGCTTCGCGGCACACCGTGCGCCGGGCGAGGCGACGCGCGACTTCTTCGCGAGCGAGGACCGCTGGTGCCGTCCGGTGATGACGCGCACCGGCCCCGACGGCGCGCTCTGGGTGGCTGACATGTATCGCTACATGATTGAGCACCCGCAGTGGCTGCCGCAAAACGGCAAGGACGAGTTGCAGCCGCACTTCCGCCTCGGCGACGACCGTGGGCGCATCTATCGCGTCGTGCCCGCGAACGCCCCCGCGCGCAAGCCGCTCCGCCTCGACCGGCTCGACTCGGCGGGGCTGGTGGCCGCGCTCGATTCGCCGAATGGCTGGCAGCGCGACAAGGCGCAGCAGCTTCTCCTCTGGCGCAACGACCGCGCTGCCGTGCCGCATCTGGAAACGCTAGCGGTGAAAAGCGAGAACCCCCGCGCCCGCTTGCACGCGCTCTGTGCGCTCGATGGGCTGGGCGCGTTGCAGGCGGAACTCGTCGAGCTTGCGCTGGCCGACGCGCATCCCGGCGTCCGCGAGAACGCGTTGCGCCTCGCCGAGCCGCGCGGCACGCCGTCTGTTGCCGCCGCCGTCGCGCGGCTCGTGAGCGACGGCGATGCGAAGGTCCGCCTGCAACTCGCCTACGCGCTCGGCCAGTGGAGCGATCCGCGCGCCGGGGCCGCGCTCGGCCAGCTCGCGGTCGCCAGCCACGCGGACCATTTCCTCACCGCCGCCGTGATGAGTTCCGCCCTGCCGCACGCGCGGGCGGTGGTGGAGGTCGTCGCGAAGGCCGGCGGTTCCGCGCTGCCGGCGTTGATGGAGCCGCTGCTGAATCTTGCGCTCGGACTGAACGACCGGGTTGCCCTCGCGCGACTCGTGCAGCCGGTGCTCACCGCGTCGGGCCGCTTCACGCCGGAACAAGTCAGCGCATTTGCGCGGCTGCTCGACGCGCTGGCGCAGCGCAAGTCCTCGCTCGCGGAGTTGCGCGGCACGGGTTCGGATGAGTTGTCCCAACTCCTCGCGCACGGCGACGCGCTGCTGGCGCAGGCCCGCGAGTCCGCCACGCAAACGTCGCTGCCCGCCGCCGACCGCATCGCTGCGGCCAGCCTGTTGAGCCGCGACCCCGCGCGGCGAGTGGAGGCGAGTAACCTGCTCGCCGGTTGGCTCACGCCGCAATTCCCCGTCGACGCCCAACCGCCCGCCATCCGCGCGCTCGCGGCCACGGGCGCGGCGGATGTCCCGGCGCGCTTCGCGAAGGCGTGGCCCGCGCTCGGCCCGTCCGCGCGGCAGGTGATGCTCGACGAATGGCTCTCGCGCGAGCCGTGGGCGCTGAATCTTCTGCAACGCATCGAGAAGGAGGAACTGGGCGCGGCGGCGATTGACCCCGCGCGCCGCGCGCGGCTGTTGCGGCACGACTCCGGTCGCGTCCGCACGCTCGCGGGCAAGGTGTTCGACGCCGCCGCCACGCCGAGCCGCGCGAAGGTGGTCGAGGACTTCAGTGCGGCGCTGAAGCTGGCCGGCAACGCCGCGAAGGGGCGCGAGATTTATCTGCGCGCCTGCGCCGTGTGCCACAAGCGCGGCACGGAGGGCAAGGACGTCGGCCCCGACCTGCTCTCGGTCGTCAGCCATCCGCCGGAGAAGCTGCTCCTGAACATTCTCGACCCGAACATTGACATCCAGCCGGGCTTTCACGCCTACACCTGTGCGCTGGTCACCGGCGACGAAATCTACGGGCTCGTCGCCGCCGAGACCGGCAACAGCATCACCATGAAGCTGCCCGACGGCACGGCGCGCACCGTTGCGCGCAGTCAAATCGTCTCCCTGCGCGGCGGTAGCCTCTCGCTGATGCCCGAGGGCCTCGAAGCCGGCCTCACGAAGCAGGAGATGGCCGACCTTATCAACTTCCTGCGCACGCCGGAGCAGGGCGGGAAACGCTGAATCCGTCCGAGCGACCATCCCAGAACACGACTATGAAAATTCCCTTGCGCCTGTGCCTCACAATCCTCCTCGCCTGCGCGAGCGTCTTGCCCGCCCAAACACCGCCAGCCAGCCAGGCACCCAATCCGGGGAAGTATTCGGTTGAGCAGTTCGAGGTGCAGGCCACGCGCGGGCACAAGGCGCGAATGCGCGACGGGGTGCGCCTCTCGGTGGATGTGTTTCAGCCGAGAGCCGAGGGAAAAGTCCCCGCGATCCTGATCATCACGCCCTACAGCAACAACCCCGGCTATCAGGCGCGCGGCAGTTGGTTCGCGAAGCGGGGCTACGCGGTGGTGGTGGCGGACTCGCGCGGGCGCTTCGACTCGGAAGGCGAGTGGGATCCCTTCGATCCGGCGCACAAGCTGGATGGCCATGACCTCGTCGAGTGGCTGGCAGCGCAGCCGTGGTGCGATGGCAAGGTGGGCATGATGGGCTTGTCCTACATGGGCTGGACGCAGTGGTGGACGGCCACGCAGGCGCCGCCGTCGTTGAAGGCGATCGTGCCGGAGGTCGCGCCACCCGATCAGTTCTACAACCTGCCTTACCAAAACGGCGTGCTCGTCGGGGTGATGCTGGACTGGGCGGGGGGCGTGGCCGGGCGCGTGGCGCAGACCATTGGCCCGGGGCCTTACGGCGGATTCGGGGCCAGTGACCGGCGGCTGAACGACTACATGCAATTGCCCTATCTCAAGCTCAACGAACGACGTGGCGCGCTCGATGCCCCGTGGTTCGAGAAGTGGATTCGCGGCCACACGGCGAGCGACCCGTATTGGCGCGGCATCGCCTACCAGACGCCGCAGTCCTACGCGAAGGTCAGGGTGCCGTCACTCGCCGTGACTGGCTGGTTCGATGCCGATTTCAGCGGCTCGCCGATGAACTATCTAGCCATGAAACAGCACGGTGCGACGGACGCAGCCCGCCGGCCTCGAATGGTCGTTGGCCCGTGGCCGCACATCTTCAACCAGAACCGCAAGGTGGGCGCGTTCGACTACGGAGCCGAGGCCGTGATCAACTGGGACGGCTACGTCTGCCGCTGGTTCGATCACTGGCTCAAGGGCCTCGATAATGGCGTGATGAGCGATCCGCCGGTTCATGTCTTCGTGATGGGCCGCAACCGCTGGCACGCCGAGCAGGACTGGCCTCTGCCGCAGACCCGCTGGACGAAGTATTTTCTGCACAGCGGCGGCAAGGCGAACTCCGCCGCCGGCGATGGGCTGTTGAGCACGTCGCCACCCGCCGCGTCGGGGGCCACGCCGTTCGACACTTACACCTACGATCCCGCCAAGCCGACGCGCTCACCGTTCACCGGCGGGCATCTCGAGGACGGGGCCGCCGACACGCGCAAGTCATCGAGCGGCCCCGATGTGCTGGTCTATACCACGCCGCCGTTGGAGGAGGAGGTCGAGGTCACCGGGCCGATCACCGCCAAGCTCTACGCCGCCACCTCCGCGCGCGACACGGACTGGATGGTGCGGCTCATTGACGTGCGGCCCGATGGCTTCGCCGCGATGCTCGGCGAGGGCCTCATGCGCGCCCGGCATCGCGACCCCGCGCGTGCGGGCGCCTTCAACCCCGACCAACTCAGCGTCATCGAACCCAACCAAGTGCTCGATTACACCATCGAATTCTGGCGGGCCACGGCCAACGCCTTCGCGAAGGGCCATCGCATCCGCGTCGAGATTTCCAGCAGTTACTTCCCCTACTACCTGCGCAACCTCAACACGGGCGCGGACAACATCGGCCTGGAAACCAACTCCATCGTCGCCACGCAAAGGCTGATGCACACGGCCGCGCAATCATCCCATCTCGTCCTCCCGATCATCCCGCGGCGGTAAGCCATCGGGGAAACCACTCAAGCCCATGTCAACCAAGGCCGCCAACCTCGCCCTCGTCCGCTATTTGAGATTCATCGCCGCAGTCTTTTTCATCGCGCTGAACCACGCCGCGTTGGCGCAGGCCCCGCAGGACCTGGAGTTTCGCGCGAAGGCCGACGGCTCAATGCAGCGCTACGTCGAGCTGCTCCCGCCGGGCTTCAAGGCCGCCGAAGCGCATGACGTGCTGCTCGCCTTCCACGGGCACGGGTCGGACCGCTGGCAGTTCATCCGCGACACGCGGGGCGAGTGCCGTGGTTCGCGCGACGTCGCTGCGCGGTTCGGGATGATTTTCGTCTCGCCGGATTACCGCGCGAAGACCTCGTGGATGGGGCCAGTGGCCGAGGCGGACACGGTGCAGCTCATCGCCGAGCTGCGCCAGCGGCACAAGGTCGGGCGCGTCTTCCTCGTCGGTGGCTCAATGGGCGGGACGGCGGTGCTGACCTTCGCGGCGTTGCACCCGGAGCTGGTCGCGGGTGTGTGCAGCCTGAACGGCACGGCGAACCATGTGGAGTATGACAAATTTCAGGACGCCATCGCCGCGTCCTTCGGCGGCACGAAGGCGCAGGTGCCGGAGGAATACAAGAAGCGCAGCGCCGAGCTGTGGCCGGAGAAGTTCACGATGCCCATCTCCTTCACCACCGGCGGGACAGACACGGCTGTGCCGCCGCAGAGCGTGCTGCGGCTCGCGGAGAAGCTGAAGCAGGCCGGTCGCAAGGCCCTGCTGCTGCATCGCGAGAACGGTGGCCACGCGACGACCTACGAGGACACGACAGCGGCGCTGGAGTTCGTGCTCACGGAGGCGGGTGCCTTGTCCGCCAAGCAGCGCGAGGCTCTAGTCGAGCCGCTGCACATTTCGAGATTGAGCAATCCGGACGTGGATGTTTTTGCGGACGGCGTGCGGCACGCCCTCGAGTTTGACACGAGCTTCACGAAGGCGGACGTGCTGGCCATGGAGAGGGCCGGGAAGCGCTTCACGGAACGGCTGGCCGCCAAGCACGCACCCTGGACAAAGAAACACGGGAAGGTTGTCCGCGGCTTCCGCTCGGCCATTGACGGCTCCACTCAGCCCTACGGCGTTATCATCCCCGCCAGCTACGACGGTTCGAAGCCGGTGCGGCTCGACGTGGTCCTGCACGGCAGCTCGAAGCCCGTGGGCATGAGCGAGCTGAGGTTCATCGCGCGCTTCGACGAGGGCGACGAGGAGAAGGGCAACGCGCCGGACGTGGACTTCATCGAGCTGCATCCGCTGGGCCGCGTGGAGAACTGCTACCGCTGGGCGGGCGAGACGGATGTGTTCGAGGCCATCGAGGCGGTGTGCCGGAACTACAAGATTGACCGCGACCGCATCGTGCTGCGCGGGATGAGCATGGGTGCGTCGGGCACGTGGCATCTCGGGCTGAAGCATCCGAGCCGCTTCGTGGCGCTCGGGCCTTACTGCGGCTACGTGGACACGCATCGCTTCTCCGAGACGCCGATTCCGAACTTCATCAAGGTCGGCCCGCTGCCGGTGCATCAGGAGCGCGGCCTGCACATGCTCGACTCGATTGACTACGCCGCGAACGCCAGCGTCGTGCCCGCCATCGCGGCCATCGGCGACAAGGACGTGTTCTTCCAGTCGCACGTCCACATGAAGGAAGTCATGGCGAAGGAAGGCCTTCAGATGGTGAATCTTATCTCGCCCGGCACCGGCCACACGATTGACCCGGTGACGCATCGCGAGCAGATGCGGCGCATCGAAGACCACGTGGCGAAGGGCCTGGACCACGCGCGCAAGGAGCTGCGCTTCGTGACGTGGACGTTGAAATACAACCGCTGCCACTGGCTGGAATTACTGGCACTTGGCGAGCACTACGAGCGGGCGGAGATTGTGGCGAAGGCCGCAGACGAAGGCTCGGTGGACGTGAGCTTGGCGAAGAACATCACGCAGTTCGCGATTCACCCGCCGATGCTGATTTCGCCCAACGCGCGAGTCCGCATCGCCGGAGCGGAAGTCAGCTTGCCCAAGCGGAAGCCGGGCGAGGCGCTCGTCTTCGCTTTGGTGCAGGGCAAATGGAAATTCGCTGGCACGCGCGCGACGGTCGCGCTCACGGGCAAGCGCCCCGGCGTGCAAGGCCCGATTGACGACGCGTTCGCCGCGCCCTTCCTCTGCGTGCGCGGCACGGGCACGCCGTGGAACTCTGCCGTCGGCGCGTGGGCGGATGCGAGCTTGCGGCGATTCGGCTACGAGTGGGCGCGCTACATGAGGGGCGACTTGCCGGTGAAGAACGACATCGAAGTCACCGAGGCCGACGTGCGCACGAAGCACCTCATCCTCTTCGGCGACCCCGGCAGCAACCCGTGGATTGCGAAAGCACTGCCGAAGCTCCCGGTCACATGGACCCGCGACACGGTGAAACTCGGCGCGGAGAGCCGCGCCGCGAAGGACCACGCGCCCGTGCTCATCAACGCCAGCCCCTTCCCCAACGCGGGCGACCGCTACGTGGTTATCAACAGCGGCCACACTTTCCACGAAAAGGAGTTCGCCGCGTTCAACTACCTGCTCTTTCCGCGTCACGGCGACTGGGCGGTCATGAAGGTCGGCGCCGGTGCGGAGGTGTGGAAGCCTGGGGCGGCTGCGTTTCCCGAGGAGGCGGTGCGGGCGGGTTACTTCGATGAACAATGGAGGATTTCAACGGCGTCACGATGACCGCTTGTTCGACGTCTTCGCATTTACTAACCTCTTTCCGTCATCACCATGCCACGCATCCTCATCGCCGAGTGGAAACAGGAGGTCTCGACGTTCAACCCGGTGTTGAGCGGCTACGAGGATTTCACGATGCGGCACGGGCAGGAGATTCTGGACTATCATCGCCGCGTGCGCAGTGAGGTGGGTGGGGCGTTGAGCGTGTTCGATGCGACGCCGGGCGTGGAGCTGGTGCCGACGTGCAGCGCGCACTTCATCACCTCGGGCGGCACGCTGGGAGACATGGCGTTTCAAGCCATCGCGGGGGCAATTCTGGGAGGCATCGAAGCCGCGCCGCCGGTGGATGGCATCTACTTTTCCATGCACGGCGCGATGGCAACCGAGACCGAGGGCGACCCGGAAGGCTGGGTGCTGGCGGAGACGCGCAAGATTGTCGGTGAGCGCGTGCCCATCGTCATCTCGCTCGACCTGCACGGCATTCTGACCGACCGGATGCTGGAGCACAGCGATGCTGCCGTGGCGTTTCACACTTACCCGCATGTGGACTTCTTCAGCACGGGTGCGCGGGCGGCGAAGTTGCTGTTGCGCATCGTCGCAGGCGAGGTGAAGCCAGTGACGGTGAAAGTCACCGTGCCGGCGCTGGTGCGTGGCGATGAACTCATCACCGAAACCGGCTCCATCCGCCACGCGGTGAACGCGGCGAAGGACATCGAGCAAAGTCCCGGCGGCCTCTCGGCGGCGATGATGTGGGGCAACCCGTTCACCGACGTGCCCGCGTTGGCCTCGAACAGTTTCGTGGTGACGGACAACGACCCGGCGCGGGCGGAACGTGAGGCGCGGCGCATCGCGGATCTGTTTTGGGAGCACCACGAGAAGATGCAGGTGCCGCTCACCAGCCTGGCGGACGCGGCCCGCATCACGAAGGAGAACCAATCGGGCACCGTGGTGCTGGTGGACGCGGCAGACGCGACCAGCTCGGGCGCATCGGGTGACAGCAATGCCATCCTGCGCGAGCTGCTCGACGCCGGCTACAAGGGCACAGCGTTAATTCCCATCGTGGACCCGACTGCGGTTTCGGAGGCTTTCAGGGCGGGCGTCGGCAATTGTATGGCTGCTCACGTCGGCGGTGCCTTGGATGCAGGGCGCTTTACGCCGATGCTGATTACCGGGCCGGTGAAAATGCTGTCTGACGGATGGTTTCACAGCGAGACGACGCGCGAGCTGTGGCAGGCGGGAAGCACGGCCGTGGTGGAGGTAGACAACTTCACGCTTATCCTCACGAGTCGCGCCGTGAGCCTGTATGACCGCGCACTGTTCCTCGCGCATGGCTGCGACCCGAAGCATTTCGGCGCGGTGGTGGTGAAGTCGCCGCACTGCGAGCCGCACATGTTCAAAGCCTGGGCTGCCCGCTACGTGGACGTGGATGCGCCGGGTTCGACCAGCGCGAACCTCCGCAGCCTCGGCCACACGCAGTGCGCGCGGCCGATTTTCCCGCTGGACCCGGAGGTGAAGTTCACGCCGGTGGTGAAGGTGTTTCAGCGGGAGCGATGTCGATGATTAACTCTCGTAGCAGCCGACGTGAGGAGGCTCACTTCAACTTGAAACACGAAGCTCAGAACGCGGAAATGAGTCAGAGCCTCCTTACGTCGACTGCTACCAATTGACTATGAAGATTCGCGAAATCCGCTGCGCCGGCCTGCGCGGCGCGACCCCTGAAGGCGGCTGGAGCAATGAGCTTCGGCCTGACGATTGTGTCCACACGCTCATCGCCGTGCATACGGACGAAGGCGCGGTGGGCTTGGGCAGCGTGTTTACCAACGACGCACTCGTCCGCGCGGCGCTGGCGGTGCTGGAGCCGCTTTATCGCGGCGAGAACGCGCTGGAGCCGGAGCGTGTGAGCGAGAAGTTGAGCCAGCACATGTTCTGGCTCGGGCGGGGCGGGTCCATCACGCACGCGATCAGCGGCGTGGACATTGCGTTGTGGGACTTGCTCGGACAGGCCACGGGGCAGCCGGTGGGGCGCTTGCTCGGCGGGCGTTACCGCGAGCGCGTGCAGCCTTACGCGTCGCTGCTCATGGATCAGCCGGAGAAGTTGCGCGACCATCTGCTGCGTGTGAAGGCGCAGGGGTTCCGCGCGTTCAAGATTGGCTGGGGGCCGTTCGGTCGGCGCAACACGGCGACGGATGAGGCGATTGTCAAAGCCGCGCGCGAAGCAATCGGGCCGGACAACAAGCTCATGGTGGACGCCGGCGGCAGCGACGCCTACTGGAACAACGGCTACAAATGGGCGCTCAACACGGCGAAGATGCTCGCGGACTACGACGTGTTCTGGTTCGAGGAGGCGCTCGTGCCGGATGCGCTCGAAGACTTCGCCAAGCTCCGCGAGCATTCGCCCGTGCCCATCGCGGGCGGCGAGGTGCTTACGCGGCGGCAGGCCTTCCAGCCGTTCCTCGAAGCGCGCGCGTTCGACATCATCCAGCCGGACGTGACGAAGGTCGGCGGCATCAGCGAGGAGCGGCGCATCGCGTGGATGGCGCAGGAGCATGGTGTGCGCTTCATCCCGCACGGCTGGAACACGGCGGTCGGCCTCGCGGCGGACTTGCAACTCGCGTCCGCGTTTCCCGGCACCGACATCATTGAGTATCTGACCGGCTCGCCGTTCATTGACGAGATCACCGCCGGCGGCTGGCACCTCGACGCAGACGGGATGCTGACGATTCCGATGAAGCCCGGCCTCGGCCTTATGCTCGACCGAGATGCTTTGAAGAAATACACGCGTGGCGAGCGTTTGCTGGATTAAGCCTGCCGTCTCCACACCCTTCACTCTTCACCCCTCACGCCACACACTACCCCCATGTCCGCGCCCGCTCTCTTGCTCCGACTCGCGAATGTCACCAAGCGCTACCCCGGCGCGGCGGGCGGCGACCTGCCTGTGCTGCGCGGCCTCTCGCTCGAAGTCGCGCGCGGCGAGACTGTGGCCATCGTCGGGCCGAGTGGCTGCGGGAAGAGCACGCTGCTCAACCTCATCGGCACGCTCGACCTGCCCGACTCCGGCGAACTCAGCCTCGACGGCCAGCGCCTCGACACACTGGACGAACTCGCCCTCGCCGCCACGCGCAACCGCCAGATTGGCTTCATCTTCCAGTCCCACCACCTCCTCCCGCAATGCACCGTGCTGGAAAACGTCCTCGTCCCGACGCTCGCGTCGGGTGATGCCGCCAGCCGCGCGCAGGCGATGGACCGCGCGAGGCAGCTCCTCACCCGCGTCGGCCTCGGCGAGCGGATGAACTATCGCCCCGGCCAGCTCTCCGGCGGCGACCGCCAGCGTTGCGCCGTTGTCCGCGCGCTCATCAGCCAGCCCAAGCTCCTCCTCGCCGACGAACCCACCGGCGCACTCGACCGCGCCACCGCCGATTCGCTCGCCGCGCTCCTCCTCGACCTCAACCGCGAGCAAGGCACCGCCCTCATCGTCGTCACCCACGCGCCCGAGCTGGCGAAGCGGATGGGGCGCGTGCTGGAGCTACGGGATGGACAACTCATCCCAGTCTGAGATGAACCACAGAGGCACAGAGAACTCCGAGATTGAGCCACGGATGAAACACCGCCGGAACACGGATAGAAGCCGATTTCCAATCCGTGTTTGTTCCGTGTTTCATCCGTGGCTAAAGATGCCTTCTCTGTGCCTCTGTGGTTAAACCTCCCATGACCCTCCGCACGCTCATCCTCCGCAGCCTGCGTTTCCACGCGCGGGCGCATCTCGGCGTGCTGCTGGGCGCGACGGTTGGCGCGGCGGTGCTCATCGGCGCGCTGCTGGTGGGCGACTCCGTGCGCGGCAGCCTGCGCGACATGGCGCTGGCCCGGCTCGGCAAAGTCGAGGCCGCGATGGCCACGGGCGACCGGCTGTTCCGCGCTGAACTGGCAACGAATCTCAAGGCCGCGCCCGTCCTCGCGCTGCCCGGCACGGCGAACTCCGCCGATGGCTCGCGGCGCGCGAACCGCGTTCACGTCCTCGGCGTGGATGAGAATTTCTGGAAGCTGGCGGCCAAGGCCCCGGCCTTCACCAACGTCCCGGCAGACTCCGTCGTGCTGAACCAGCCGCTGGCCGAGCAGCTTGCCGCCAAGCCCGGCGACGAGGTGCTGCTGCGCGTCAGCAAAGTCTCCGCGCTCTCGCAGGACGTGGCGCTCACCACGCGCGACGGGCAGACCGTGGCGTTGCGGCTGCGCGTCCACGCGGTCGTCGGGGCCGGGGAACTGGGGCGCTTTAGTTTACAGGCGAACCAAGTCGCGCCGTTCAATGCGTTCGTTCCCTTGCCTTTGCTTCAAAGCAAATCAGCGGCCGACAGCAAGGCTAACTTGGCGATTTTTCAAGACTACGTCTTCTCCCCAATTCACACCACCGGGCCTGTGCCAACAGTTGTTCAGGCACTGGGGATGGAATTGTTTCACAATTGGTCTCTTCCTGACGCCCAACTCTCCCTCTGCCCCCTCACCAACTCCCCCGCCCTCGAGCTCCGCAGCGACCGCATCTTCCTCGACCCGCCCGCCGTCCGCGCCGCGCTGGCGGTGGACACCAACGCGCAGCCCGTCCTCACCTACCTCGCCACGCTGTTGCGCGCGGGCACCAACGCCACCGCCTACCCGATGGTCACCGCCGCCGGTGCGCCGCTCGTGCCTGCGGACTTGCGCGATGACGAGGTCGTCGTGAACCAGTGGCTCGCGGACCAGTTGCAGCTCAAGCCCGGCGGCGAGTTGGAGCTGTCCTACTTCCTGCCCGACTCCGGCGCGCGGCTCACCGAGGCCACGAACCGCTTCCGCGTCCGCTCCATCGTGCCGATGCAGATGCCGTGGGCCGACCGCACGTTGATGCCGGACTTCCCCGGCATCGCGAGCGCCGAGCGCATCGGCGACTGGGAGGCCGGCTTTCCGCTCACGCACCGCAAGCTCGTGGACGACCCGTATTGGAAGCAATGGCGCGGCACGCCAAAAGCCTTCGTGAGCCTGAGCGCCGGGCGCAAGATGTGGGGGAACCGGTTTGGAGACACGACGGCGGTGCGCTTTCCCGTCGAAGTGGAGCGCGGACGCCCCCGTCCGCAGCCCGCCTATGCGGACGTGGGCGTCCGCGCTCCAATCGCGAGTGCGTCCGCGCGGGCTACCTCGGACGCCCCGGCCCCCTCACCCCGGCCCTCTCCCCCGGGGGGGGAGAGGGAGAAGACGGCGGACGCGCGCCCGGCTGGTGCGGACCAATCGAGCCTGTCCAGCACGACCGCCGCGTCCAAATCACCCACCGCGAATCCCCTCTCCCCCACCGGGGGAGAGGGCCAGGGTGAGGGGGCACGGCGCGTCCCTGCATCAACCGCCGCCACCCCTCAGCCGAGCGCAGCCCAATCGGAAATCGAGCGGGCTTTGCTCACCGCCCTCAAGCCCGCCGACTTCGGCCTGGTCTTCCAGCCCGTGCGCGAGCAGGCGCTCAAGGCAAGCCGCGAGGGGCAGGACTTCGGCGGGTTGTTCATCGGGTTCAGCTTTTTCCTCATCGTGGCGGCGTGTGTGCTGGTGGCGTTGCTGTTCCAGTTCGGCGTCGAGCAGCGCGCGAAGGAAGTCGGCACGCTGCTGGCGCTGGGCTTCACGCCCAAGCAGGTGCGGCGGCTCCTGCTCGGCGAGGGCGCGGGCCTTGCCGTGCTGGGCGCGGCGCTCGGGGCGGTCGGCGCGGTCTGGTATGCGCGCGCGATGTTGCACGGCCTCTCGACCGTCTGGCGCGACGCCGTGGGCACGAGCGACCTGAGCTTCCACGCGGAGCCGGCCACGCTGGCGGGCGGCTTCGTGGGTGCGGTGGCGGTGGCGGTGTTTAGCCTGTGGCTGGCGCTGCGGAAACAGGTAAGGCAACCGGCGCGGGTGCTGTTGGCGGGGGGTGGGGAGGAAGTGAGCAGTAATCAGTTTTCAGTAATCAGTGGTCAGGCGGCGAAAGGGAGCCGTGAAGTTGCAGCGGCTGGTCTCCCTCACCCTAGCCCTCTCCCGCTGGGAGAGGGGACGGCCTCGGCAACCGCTTTAAATTCGGACGCGTCCGGCTCTGACCCAGCGAAAAGCGCGCCCGGCCCCAGCCCAGCGCGGACTGCGTCGCTCCCTCTCCCAGCGGGAGAGGGCCGGGGGGAGGGGGAAAGCGTTGTTCAACCCACCGTTGCTGTTAATCCCACGGACGCGCGCCCGAAATCCATTCTCCTCAGTCTCAGCTCTCTCCTTCTCGCCCTCGCGCTTCTCGGCTGGGCGTTGGCCACGGGGCAGACGGCGAATGCGGGGGCGTTCTTTGGCGCGGGGGCGTTGCTGCTCGTCGCGGCGCTGGCGGGCACGGCGGCGTTGCTCACGCGGCTGGAGCGGAGCGAGGCGGCGGCGGTGCTGACGGTCGCGAGCCTCGGCATCCGCAACACCACGCGTCGCCGCTCGCGCAGCCTCGCGACGGCCACGATGCTCGCGTGCGGCAGCTTCCTCGTGCTGTCCATCGGCGTGTTCAGGCTGGACGAAAACGTGAACGCGACCAAGCGCAGCTCCGGCACCGGCGGCTTCGCGCTGCTGGGCGAGAGCACGCTGCCGGTGGTGCAGGACTTGAACACGAAGGCGGGGCGTGAGGCGCTGGGCTTGGACGAGAAGACGCTCGAAGGCGTGAGCGTGGTGCCCTTCCGCGTGCGCGATGGCGATGACGCAAGCTGCCTGAACTTGAACCGCGCGCAGAAGCCGAGGCTGCTTGGCGTGAGTCCGGAGTGGCTGGCGAAGCGGAAGGCGTTTGAGTTCGCGGCGGTGGCGAAGGGTTTGGCAAAGGAGGACGGATGGAAGTTGTTAAGCGGGTTTTCGACCGGAGGCGCCCTTTCCCCACACCCAAACCCACTCCCACGGGGAGAGGGGACAGCCACGAATGCGCCCGGTGTCTCTGGGCTTTCCGTCCCTGCGTCCGCGATTGCTGATACGTCCACGCCCGGCCCGGCCAGCCCAACGCAGCCGAAGTCCCTCCCTCTCCCCAAGGGAGAGGGCCGGGGTGAGGGGAAAGGGAGCGCACCTTCTCCGACCACCGTCACATCCGCCCCAAACGCCACGAAGCAAAACCCCATTCCCCAGACGCTAGACGCTAGACCCTCTTCTCCCGCTGATGAGCCTATCCCCGCCATCGCCGACCAGAACTCCATCCTCTGGGCGATGGGCAAGAAGGTCGGCGACATCATCGAGTATCCCGAGCCGGACGAGCGTGGGCGGCCGGTGCGGTTGCGGCTCGTGGGCGCGGTGGCGAACTCCATCCTGCAAGGCAACCTCATCATCGCGGAGGACGAGTTCACCGCGCGCTTCCCGAGCGAGGCCGGCTACCGCTACTTCCTCGTGGACGCGCCGACCAACCGCGTCGCCGACGTGTCCGCCACACTCACACGCGCGCTGCGCGACTTCGGCCTCGAACTCACGCCTGCGACGCGGCGCATGGCGCAGCTCAACGCGGTGCAGAACACTTACCTCGGCACGTTCCAAATCCTCGGCGGCCTCGGCCTGCTGCTCGGCAGCGCGGGCCTCGGCGTGGTGGTGCTGCGAAATGTTTTGGAGCGACGCGGCGAACTGGCACTACTGCTCGCGCTGGGCTTCCGCGCGAAGGCGCTGCGGTGGCTGGTGTTGAGCGAGCACGCGGCGTTGCTGTTGCTGGGTTTGTTGAGCGGTGTGGTGGCGGCGGGCGTGGCGGTGCTGCCGTCGGTCCTGGGTGCGGGGGATTTACCCATCGGTGCGCTGGCGCTCACGCTCGGCGGCGTGCTGGTGAG
>SXTU01000255.1 GCA_005791875.1 Verrucomicrobiales bacterium | reverse complement strand
GGGTCGGTGCGGTAGAAGGCGTCGAAGATGCGGTCCAGATGCTCGGGCGGCACGCCCGGACCCAGGTCGGTGACGAGGATGATGCAGGCGTCGCCCTCGCGACGCGCGGTGATGGTGATGGGGCCGAACTCGCCGGCGTAACGCAGCGCGTTGCGAACGAGATTGGAGAGCGCGCGTTGCAACAGCTCGGGCCGCGCGAAGCAGGTGAGGTCGGCCGGCACCTCGACGATGACCTCGCCCTTCTTCGCGGCCTCGCGCTCGGCGGCGTGGTCGGCGACGGTCTTCACGTTGACCACCTCGCGCTTGATGTTACCGGGCTTGAGCGAGGCCTTGGAGATGGAGAGCAGTTCGTTGACGAGGTCGCTCATGTGCTGGACTTCTTCGCGGAGATCCTCGATGTGCGCCTTCTGATTGGGCGTGGCGTTCTGCTCGAGGATTCCCACGGACATCTGCAACCGCGCCAGTGGCGAGCAGAGTTCGTGGGCGATGTCGCCGAGCGAGCGCTTCTGGCCGGAGACGAAGCCTTCGAGCCGCATGCTCATGCGGTTGATGGACGCGCCAAGCTGGCCCAACTCGTCCGTGCGCTGATCGTCCACCCGCACGTCGAACTGGCCGTCGGCGATCTGCCGCGTCGCACGCGTGAGCTGGGCGATGCTGCTGGTGATGCCGCGCACCAGCGGCAGCCAGAACAGCGCGGAAAGCCCGGCCACGCCAGCGCAGGCCAGCACCCACGGCCGGTAGTCGAAGAAGAAACCGCCTGCACTGAACGAGCCCGAACGCGCGAGCAAGGTGCAGCGCAGATGGCCGGTGCCGCCCGCGCCGGGCCGCAGCGCGCCCATCAGGCCGACCCAGTAGGTGCGCGGCTTTTCGGACTGCACGAGGAAGCGGCGGTGAATCGGCGCGGAGCCGGGCGGATCCTGGTTGCCTGTGCCTACCGCGCCGGGCGTGCCGGGCTCGGTCTCATCGCTCTCCACGGGTGGCCGCTGCTTGCCGCTGGGGCTCTTTGCACCAGGCGGGCCGAAGTTGCTGCCGGCACCCGACGCGCCGGGCGCGGGGCCACGCCGGTTCGGGCCAAGGCCATAGCCGCCGCGGGGCGGACGGGGAAGCTGGGAGCGCAGGTTCTCTGGCAAATCCACTTCCTCGCCCGCGAGGGTCTGCAACTCTTCACCCAGCAGGATGAACTTCACACCGTGCGCCTCGCCGTAGCGCGCGAGGACGCCGCTCCATTCCCCGCGGGGCTTGGATTCCAACTCCCCCATGATGGCGCGCGCCGTGGACTCGACGCGCCCGCCGACGTGGCCGGCGAGAAACGAGTCGAAGCCGCTGCGCGTGGCGAAACGCAATCCAAGCCACGCGATGAACATGAGCAGCAGCAGGTTCGCCGAGAACCAGAGGAGGATCTTCGCGGTGAGGGGGAAGCGTGGGTTCATGAAATTCCAGGCCGGATCAGCATGTAGCCCGCCGAGCGCACGGTGCGGATGAAACGCGGTTCCTTCGGATCGTCGCCGAGCTTCTTGCGGATTGCGGAGATGTGCACGTCTATCGAGCGGTCGAACACCTCGTAGTTGCGGTTGCGGATTTCGTCGAGCAACTGCTCGCGGGATTTCACGCGGCCCTGCGCGCGGGTCAGCGAGAGCAGCAGGTCAAATTCCACCGGCGTCAGCGTGAGCGATTGCTTGCCCAGTGAGGCGGTGCGGGACGCTGGACACACCCGCAGGTCGCCGGCCACCACTTCCTCGTCGTTGTCCGGCGAGGCGGAGGCGAAAGTCTGCGCGCTGCGGCGCGTCACCGCGCGGAGGCGGGCCAGCAGTTCGCGGGTGGAAAACGTCTTGGGCAGATAATCGTCCGCCCCGAGTTCGAGGCCGACGATGCGGTCCGCCTCGTCGCCCCGGGCGGTGAGCATGAGCACGGGCACGGCGGATTGCTTGCGGATGCGCTTGAGCACCTCGAAGCCATCGCAGCCCGGCAGCATGAGATCGAGGATGACCGCATGCCAGGACTCGGTGATGGCGCGTTCCGCGCCTTCCGGCCCGGTGTGTGAGGCTTGCACGCTGTAACCTAGCGGTTCGAGATAACCTTGGATGAGCCGGCAAAGTTTGCGGTCGTCGTCGATGACGAGGATCCGCGTGGCCGGGGATGCGGCAGGAGCAGCGGATTTCGGAGGCGCGGCCATGAGTGCGTTGGGCAGGGTGATAACAGAGGCGAGCGCGTTTGGAAACTCGGGCGAAGCGGAGGGCTGGAGAGTTGTCGGCATGGCGTTGTCGGATGCGGGCGAGGTTTTGCTGAAGGCGACGGGGGGCGCGAGTGGTTTTACACCGGCTTAACAAATCGGCTGCACGCGGCTCACAATCGCTTAACACATGACGGGCAGTTTGTTGGCGACGAATAACACCAATGGCCAGAAATCCAATCTGTGCTCCGGCCCGTCGGCGGCGAATTTTTGGAAGGGGCTTTTCCCTTCGCCGGCCAGTAGTCTGCCAACGAGCAATTGCATGAACCATCGTATCTTCATCCGCCGGGTTTTGATCCTTCTCTCGGCGATGTCCCTCGCCGCGCCAGTTCGCGCACAGAACCGCCCGGCCGAGCCCAAAGGGCAGGGCGGCGAGCAGCGGGGCAAGCAATTTGCCGCGCCGGCGGGTGATGGGAAGAACCCCGCGCCCAGCCAGGTGAGCATCACGGTGGAGGGCGGTTTCCGGGTCATCAAGGCGAATGGTCTGCCGGATCACGCGCCGGGGCAGTTCCCGAATCGCGGCAATCCGAATGTCGTCGCCGCGCAGAGCTACAACTACCGCGTGCCAGTGCAGCCGCAGGCCAACGCGCAGTTCACGCGGCTGGTCATGCACCCGTTCGGCGTCGCGCTCAACGGCGTGGTCTTCGATCCCGGTGCGGCGGAGTGGTGGCAGATGGACCCGCGTTCGGGCTGGACGCTCGACCCCATCAGTGGCTCGCAGAAGCTCGGCCTTGACCGGCACAACGCACACGTCCAGCCGACCGGCGCGTATCACTACCACGGGATGCCGACGGGCTTGGTGGAGAAGTTGACTGGAGGCCAGCAGAAGGTCGCGCAAGTAGGTTGGGCGGCGGATGGTTTCCCGATTTACGGGCCGTGGGATTTTAGCGACGCGAAGAGCACCAACAGCGCGGTGAAGCGGATGAAATCTAGCTATCGACTGCGCGAAGGGACGCGCGCGAGCGGGCCGGGGGGGAAGTTTGATGGCAGCTACGTCGAGGACTTTGAGTTCGTGCCGGGCGCGGGAGACTTGGATGAGGCCAACGGGCGTTTCGGCCTGACGCCGGAGTTTCCGCAGGGCACATATCACTACGTGTTGACGGACGATTTCCCGTTCATCCCGCGCCAGTTCCGAGGCACGCCGGACAGCAGCTTTTTCCGGCGTGGCCCGCCGCCGATGCGCTTTGGCGCGGGGGATGTGGGCTTCAAAGGCGGGCCGCCGCCCGGCAAAGGGCCACCGCCCGGCAAAGGTGTGAAATAGCCGGCGACCGCTTAAGCTCGCGCCATGAGCAATTCACCTTCATCGCCTGCGCCTGCGCCGTCCGACCCGGACGAGGAGCCGCTGGCGAGCGGCCGGGTGCCACGCGGGCCGTTCACGCCCACGGCGGGTTCGGCGATTGCCTTCAAGGGCATGGAGCGCGACCTCTCCGGCACGCAGCTCGGCGAATACCAGCTCGTGCGCAAAATCGCTGTCGGCGGCATGGGCGAGGTGTATGAGGGCGTGCAGCTCAAGCTCGACCGCCGCGTCGCGGTGAAGCTGTTGTCGGAGGAACTTTCCCGCGAGCCGGAGTTCCTTGCCCGCTTCGAGCGCGAGGCCAAGTCCGCCGCCGCGCTCAACCACCCGAACGTCGTGCAAGTCTATGACTTCGGCTGCGCGCAAGGTCACCACTACTTTGTCATGGAACTCGTGGACGGCACGGACCTCTCCGTCTTCGTCAAGGAACACGGCAAGCTCGCGATCCCCGACGCCCTCCACTATTTCGAGCAGGCCGTCAACGCCCTCAAGTTCGCCCTCGACCACGCCATCATCCACCGCGACGTCAAGCCGGCGAACCTCATGCTCACCAGCGACGGCGTCGTGAAGGTCTCCGACCTTGGCCTCGCCAAGAAACTCACCGACGACTCGGACGTGACGATGACCGGCGTGGGCATGGGCTCGCCGCACTTCCTCGCGCCCGAACAGGCGGACGACGCCGCGCATGTGGACCATCGCGCGGACATTTACGCGCTGGGCGTGACGCTGCTTTACCTGCTCACGGGCAAGCGACCTTTCGAAGGCGCCTCGAACTTCTCCGTCGTCCTCGCGCACGCGAACAAGCCGCTGCCCACGGGCATTGAGCTGGGCACCGCGCTGCCGGATGAACTCGAGGACTTCATCAAGCGCATGACCGCCAAGCGCCCCGAAGGCCGTTACCAAAACTACGACGAACTCCTCGCCGACCTCCGCAGCGTGAAGGCCGGCCACAGCCCGAGCGTGAACTGGCTCCAGCTCGTCCGCGACCCCCGCAATCTCCAGCGCCTCGCCATCGTAGCCGTGGCCATCCTCATCATCGCGCTGGCCGTGCCGCTCTTCCTTCCGGACAAACGCCCGGACGCCGCCGCGAAAGCCGCTTCCCCAACCCCCATCCCCAACGCGCCGCCCGACGACACGCATCTCCGGCCCCGCGCCTCCGGCGGCAAAGGCAACCCCCCGCAAGGGCAACCCAATGCCCCCCTCCTGCCGTTCCCGCCCCCGAGCGCGAAAAATTTCGCCCCCATGCCGGACGGCGCGCCCAACTCCCTGCTGATCCAAGCCGACCGTTACGCCAAAGACCGTCCCGACGACCTCGACGGCAAACAACTCTGGCAAGTGAAGCTCGGCAACGCTTCGAACCAGAAGAACTGGGGTTCCTCCGCCAGCCCCCTGCTCTACAAGGACACCGTCATCATCACCGCGTCCGAGGAGGCCAATGCCATCGTCGCGCTCGACAAGCAGACCGGCAAAGAAGTCTGGCGCGCCCCCGGCTCCGCGCTGAGTTACGTCTTCGGCACCCCCGCGCTCGCCGGCACCAAAGTGCTGCCGGAGTTGATCTTCTCCCTGCCCGAGGAGTTGTGGGCGCTGAATCCCGACACGGGCAAACTCCGCTGGTTCGCCACCTCGAACCTGCCTGGCAACATCGCGCCCAGCGTGGTGGTGGGTGACGGCGTGGTCTTCGCGTTCGGCGGTTATCCTCAGCTTGGCGCAGTCGCCGTGAAGACCGGCGGCAAGGGTGACGTGACCGGCACGCATCGGCTGTGGCAGACGCGCGACAGTTCCTACGTCCCCACCCCCGTGGTGCACGAGGGGCGGCTCTACGTGGTCACCGACCAAGGCTTCGCGCTGTGTCTCGACGCGAAGACCGGCGAGCCGGTCTTCAAGGAGCGGCTCCCGGGCGCGAGCGCGACGGGCCGCGGCGGCAAGCCCCTCTACGCCTCGCCCGTGCTGGCGAACGGCAACCTCTACGCGGTGAGCCGGCGCAACGGCACGTTCGTCATTGAGGCCAAACCGCAGTTCAAGCTCGTCGCGCACAACGCGCTCACGTCCGACCCGACGCAGTTCAACGCCACGCCCGCTCTCAGCGGCAACGATCTGTTCCTCCGCTCGGACAAATCTCTCTACTGCATCGCAACCCAATAACCACCGGGGCAAACATCTGACCTCACCATGAAAACCACCCTCCTCCCCACGCTCACCCTCCTCGTTACCGCCTTCGCACTCGTGGCGCAGGAACCGAAAGGTCCGCCGCCTGGCGGAGCCGGCCAAAAGAGCCAGGGACAGAAGGGACCGCCCGCCCAGAAAGGCGGCCAGGGCGGTCAAGGTGGCCAGGGCGGCGAAGGTTTCCGCCCGCCGCAACACCCGCTCGAACTCGCACTCGACGCGAACAACGACGGCGTGATTGACGCGAAGGAACTCGCCAACGCCGCCATCATGCTCAAGCGGCTCGACAAGAACGGCGACGGCCGGCTCACCGACGATGAGTTCCGCCCGACGCGTCCGGGAGGCGGCCTTGGTGGCCCCGGTGGACAAGGCGGTCAAGGTGGGCAAGGTGGGCAGGGCGGCCCGGGCCAGAAAGGACCGGGGCAGAAGGGTGGTCAAGGCGGGCAGGGCGGGCAGGGCGGTGAGTCCGGCGCACAGGCTCCGAAGAGCGACGGCGACTTCGTCGCGCGTCTTTTCCAGAACGACAAGAACAACGACGGGAAGCTTACGAAGAGCGAACTGCCGGAGGCGATGCAGAGCATCTTCGAGCGCGCCGACACGAACAAGGACGGCGCGATTGACCGCAAGGAAGCCGAGGCGCTCGTCGCGCGCATGAAGTCCCGCACCGGCGGCCAGAGCACCGACGGCAAGCGGCCGCCGCTGGAGAAATGAGCTGTAGCGGGGCTCGCTGAGCGCCGCGGTCGGCAAGACGGCGGTCCCAGACCGCCGCTACAAAAAAATTTTGTGCCAACACCCGTCATCACCATCGCGCAGATGCGCGAGTGGGAGCAGGCCACTTGGGCAACCGGCGTGTCCAAGGAGTCGGTCATGCGACGCGCAGGGCAGGCCGTGGCGCGTGGCGCGTTGCGGCTGACGCGGCCTGGTGAGGAGATTCTCGTGCTGGCGGGAAAGGGCCACAACGGCGACGACGCGCGCTTCGCCGCCGGAGATTTGACTGGGCGAAGGGTGCGCGTGGTGAACGTGACCGATCCGGCGGCTGTGGTGGCGGAGGCAAAAGATTTTTCCGGCGCGCTGATCGTGGACGGCTTGTTCGGCATCGGCTTGAGCCGTCCGCTGGAGGGCGAGTGGTTGCGGCTGGTGCAGGCGTTGAACGAGTCGCGTGTCCCCATCCTCGCTGTGGATGTGCCGTCGGGCTTGGACGAAGGCACGGGCGAACCGCTCGGCGACGCGGTTCGCGCGTCGGTGACGTTGACGTTCGGCGCGATGAAGCATCGGCTGTTGCGCCCGTGTGCCGCGCCGTTCACCGGACGGCTGGAGGTGGCGGCGGACATCGGGCTGGTAGCGTGTCCGTTCAAGTCCGAGTTGAACTGGATGTTGGCTGAGGACTTCGCGCAGTTCCCGTCGCCGCGTCCGGTGGAGGGACACAAGGGAACCTTCGGCCATCTCGCCATCATCGCGGGAAGCCAAGGCTATCACGGCGCGGCGGTGCTCGCGGCGCGCGGAGCGCTGCGGGCGATGCCGGGGCTGGTGAGCGTGTTCGCAACGGAGCGCGCATATCCGCTGGTCGCGGCGCAGCTCGCACAGGCGATGGTGCATCCGTGGACGCCGGACACGCTGTTGCCGAAGTCTTGTTCCGCAATTCTGATCGGTCCCGGTCTAGCGGGCGTGGACGTGCCGAAGCAACTGGTTCAGGAAGCGGCTCGTCTCTGGCACGAGTCACCGTTGCCGGTCATCGCGGACGCAAGCGCGCTGTCATGGCTGCCGCAGGGGCCGCCGCTCACCGGCGCGCTGCGCGTGGTCACGCCGCATCCTGGCGAAGCAGCGGCGATGCTGGACATCGGGAAGGCCGACGTGCTCGACGACCGCGCGGAATCGCTTCGTGAAATCTCGCGGATGCATGGCGATTGCTGGGTGGTGCTGAAGGGCCGGCACACGCTGATCGGGCGCGGACAAGGCGAGTTGTCCGTGAACTCCTCCGGCAATCCGCAACTCGCGCAGGGCGGCAGCGGCGATGTGCTGGCGGGTTTTCTCGGTGGCTGGCTCGCACAGCCGCAACTGCAAGCGGACGCGGGCCTCGCCATCCGCCACGCAGTCTGGGAGCACGGGCACGCGGCGGACGTGCTGTCCGCGCGGCAGCGGGCGTGGGAGATGACGGAGCTGGTCGAGTTGCTCGGCAACTCGGCGGCGGCCGGGGAAGGAGGCGAGGCCTAGCTGCATTCGACTCCCTGCCAATCGCGGTCCGTGACTCGGACTTTTGACTCGCTTTCCGCCGGGCCGGATGAATCCTCTGCCCATCAATCGGCAACACGGCTGGACCAGTGCCTGACTGCGGGAAGACAGACTTTGGATTGCCCAAGCGAAAACCTACCAGCCACGGAACGGCCACCAAAAACCCACGATGGACGCTTCATCTGAATCCCAGCTGAGCGGCGGCGAGAAAAAAGCCCCGCCACCGCCGAAACAGGAAGTTCACTGGCACAAGGCGCTGTTCTGGCACGCGCTGGGGTTCTTCACCATCGTCGTGGTCCTGTGGGCGGACAAGCTGTTCGGAGTCTGGGAGCAGATGGGAGTGAGCGAGGAGAACACCGAGAGCTACCTCGAGGTCTCGGCAAAGTCCGGCGTGGTCATCCTGCTGTGGATGTTCTCGGCCTACAAAATTTACCTCATCGTTTCGCGCCTGAGCTATCTGGAGTCGTTCCTCCATGTCTGCGCGTGGTGCCGCAAGATCGAGGTCGAGCAGAAGTGGTTCACGATCGAGCAGCACTTCGCCCAGCAGACCGGCGTGAAGGCATCGCACGGCATCTGCCCCGAGTGCGCGAAGAAGCTCGAAGACGAATACTCGCAGCCGCCGGCCTGAGCGGCGGGCCGCTCATTGCAGCGCGCCTCAGCCCACCTCGACCGGCAGGAACACGGTGAAGGTCGTCCCCCGGCCCGGCTCGGTCTGCACTTGGATGCCGCCCTTGGCCTGTGAAACCAGCCGTCGCACGATGGCCAGTCCCAGCCCAGTCCCCTCCCCCGGCAGCTTGGTGGTGAAGTAGCTCTCGAAGATTTTGGGCAGGATGCTCTCTGGGATTCCCGGCCCGTTGTCGTTCACGCGCAGCGCAACCATCGGCGGCTCGTTGACGAAGCTCGCGCGGTTGACGAACACGCTGCGCTGCGAGTCCGCAAGCGCCGCCGGGGCGACGGCGTCGTCGTGATACTCACCGAAGACCTCGATGTGCAGCGGATCGGCCGAGGATTGAAAGGCGTTGGTGACGAGGTTCAGCAGCACCTGGACCAGGTCAGTCCCGTTGATGCGAAGCGTCAGGTCTGCGGGCAGGAGCTGGACGGTGAGCTGGTGGCGCTTGGCGCTGGGGTGCGCACGGAGCAGCTCGCGAACGTCCGAAAGAACCTGGTTGAGGCGCACCGCCTGCCGCTGCGTGGAACGCTCGCGGGCGTAGTCGAGGTAGCGCCGGGAAATCTCCATGCAGCGCGCGACCTGCTGGTTGACGCGAGCGAGTTGGTCCTTCACGGAGTGCGTGGCCGCGCCGCGCGTTGCCTCCAGGTCCATGCTCACCATCTGGAGCATCACGGAGACGGCGGTGAGCGGGCTGCCGATGTCGTGCATGACGCTGGCGTAGATCTCGTTCTGCGAGCGCGCCACCTCCCCCTGCATCTGCAAGTTGCGGAGTTCCTCGTGCAACTCCTGGACACGCTTCGCGCCGTCGGCCATTGCCTCCGCCAGCGCACGCCGCTGGACGGCGTTGGCGACGGCATCGCGGATGACGGGGATTTCAAACGGCTTGGTCAGGTAGTCACACGCGCCGTGGCGGAGGGCTTGCCGCGCCGTGTCGAGCGTCTCGTAGGCGGTGAGCATCACGACCTCGATGCGAGGGTCGAGCTTCTTGAGATGGCCCAGCAGCTCCGTGCCGGACATGCCGGCCATGCGGATGTCCAGCACGGCGGCGTCCACGCGGCGGCGCTTCGCGATCTCCAGCGCCTCGGGGCCGCTGCTGGCGAGGACCAAATCGTAAAGATCCTTGAAGACAACGCGGAGCGACTGCCGCGGCCCTTCCTCGTCGTCCACGATAAGGAGCGTCGGGCGCGACGCGGCGGCTTCAGAAACGAAGGCCGACCGCAGCGGTGATGGCGTGGCTGAGGAATGTGTAGCGACCATTGGCTGTTGTGGGTGGTGGTGGAAGGGGAAAGGCCAGCGTGTTGCCGGCGACGTTGCGACTGGGTCCCCACCCCAACTGATACGCCACATCCCAGCTCACTCGCGTTTGCTGGCGACCGACGCCGAGACTGAAAATGTGCCTGTCCGAGTCCGGCACGAGCGGCGAGAAGTTCGCGTCCGGCACGGAGTTCTCGCTGAAGATGTAGCCCGCGCTCGCGCGCCAGCCACCCTCGAACTTGCGCGTAACGCCGAACTCGTAGAACCAGCTCGAACGCCAGTTGAACGGCACCGGGAACGTGCCGGCCGGCTGCACGAAGTTCACCGTGGTCAGCCGGTCCCACTGCGTCCAGTCCGCGTTGAACTCGAAGTTCCACTCCGGCGTCGGGCGGAACGAGTAGCCGAACACGACGTGGCGCGGGAACGGAATCCGCGCGCTCGCCGCGCCGCTCACATCGAACGCGCCGATGCCCGTGCCGGTCGTCTGCGAACTGCCCGAGCAGTTCAGCGTCGTCGGGCTGCGGTAGTTCACGCCGATGGAGTGCTGCTTGAACGGCTGCCAGAGAAAACCGAGGTTGAAGCCCGCGTCAATGTCCTCGCCCTTGAAGCGGTTCACGCTGCCCGGTGCGAACGCCGCCGCCTGCTGGCGGATCTCCGTCTCCGCGTAGTTGAGCGTCAGCCCGGCGGCGAGGGACAGCGTCGGATGCGCCTGCCACGCGACCACCGGGTTCAGCGAGAGGTAGGTCATCTTGCCGTAAACCGGCCCGAAGTTCGCGTTGTTCGGCCACTCCACCGCCAGCCCGTAAGGCGCGTAAAGCCCGACGCCGAACGCGAGCGGTTGCTCCTTCATCCCGTAGGCGTAGTAAAGCTGCGGCGCGAAATCCACGCGCTGCTTCGTGTCGAAGCGCGCGCCCGGCGCGCTGAACTCCGACTCCAGCGCGATGGAGTAAGCGCCGAAACGGAAATGATGACCCTCCAGTTGAGTCAGCCCGGCTGGGTTGTAGTAGATGGCGGAGGGATTGTCCGCCGTCGCGGCGAACGCGTTGCCGCGCGCGGTGGCGAAGGGGTCCTGGTCGGCGATGCGGATGCCCAGCGCCCAAGCCGGCGAGGTGACGCCGCCCAGACACATTCCGCCCAGCACTGCCAACGAAGTTGTCCTGCCACTGCCGCTCGGAAACACGGGCGCGAGTGTTCGTCAGATGCAGTCAGCGCGGCAAGCAGGATTTCCAAAGCATGACTTCCACGGTTGCTCGCGGGCTGATCCGCCCGAACTCGCCGAGCTTGCCGGTCAGACCGCAATCGGCTACGAGGCAGCCATGCATTGGGACACTCCTGAGCTGCGCTGGCCGCACAGAACACTGGCATGAGCTTGCCTGCCTCCCACCCCCGCGATCCGCTGCACGGCATCACGCTGGAAAACATCCTCACTCAACTTGTCGCCCGGCATGGCTGGAGCGAACTGGGGCGGCGTATTCCCATCCGCTGCTTTCTCTTCAACCCCTCGGTGAAGTCCAGCCTGACGTTCCTGCGCAAAACACCCTGGGCGCGACAGAAGGTTGAAACTTGGTTCATCATGGAGCAGTCGCCCGCTTGCTCACCGTGCCCGCTAACACCCGCTCCCGTATGTCGGTCCAGTCTTCCATAGTGCGATACATGCTTCATGGTTAATGAAGGTGCTGCACTTTTGGACCGCCATGTCACATCCGTGACCCCGTCTCACTTTTCAACCGACGTTTACAGCAGGAGCTGACGCTGGTGATTTTCTCGTCGAACTTCAGCAAGTTTGAGGACGAGGAAAAGCTGGAGGGCAAGACCGTGCGGGTGACCGGGAAGGTGACGGAATACCAGAAGCGGCCGCAAATCGTGCTGGATTCCAAGGAGCAGTTGAAAGTGCAGGAGTCCAAGGAGGAGAAGAAGTAGTTGTAGGTTACTGTGCAGCATGGCCGCCTCCATCCAGTGATTCCGTCCTTGCCCAGGTTTTGGAATCCGGCGGCTTTGATGGCATCGCGCTCTTTCCGCGCACCGAGAAACTGTCCGCGATGCTGGTCGTGGGTGATTCCATGCGAGGCGCGGGCATTGAGAACGGCGACATTGTAGTGCTGGCTGACCGCGAGCCAGCTTCCGGCGCCGTCGTCGTGGCCGTTCTCGATGGCGGGCGGACACTCAAACGCTACCTGGTGGAGGAAGGCCAGCAGCAGTCCGATCGTGTTGTTGAAGTTCGAGGGACTGGCCTGCTTCGCATACTTTCCGGCCCACTGCTGGCAGTCCTGTGCGTTAACTTTGCGAACCTCCAAGGCCGACAGGCCGGGCCAGCTTTTGAGCAGGGCGGCCAAGCGCTCCTCTTAGTAAGTCTTGATTCGCGGCTTGATCGAGTGGTCTGCCTCCAGCCGTTCCCGCCACAGCTTTGCCAAGTCCTGGACGGCGGCGTTGCCCTGCTCCAGCGCCGCCTGCGCTTCCAAGTTGGACCACTCCACTTTTTCCACGTCCCCGAGCCGGAGCTTGGCGACGGGGAGCACCTTGGTCTTGAGGCTTTGGCGAATCAGCTTGCCGCCGACGCGAATCCTCGCAAAATACTTCCCTGATGGAACGTATCGGACCAAATTTGCATACGGCGTTTTCTGCCAGTCATCCGACGCGGCGGCCGGCGGTGTCGGCGTGCGTTTTTTTGGTTTCATGCAACCAGTATCAGATCGCAGTATCAGACGCTCAAGTCGCAGGTTCCATTTACGGTGTAAGTCATTGCAGTTAAACGTCTGGAAGGGTGGCTGAGTGGTTAAAGGCACCTGACTCGAAATCAGGAGATGGGGCAACCCATCCGTAGGTTCGAATCCTACTCCTTCCGCCAACCTCGTTAAACACCTCTGTTTACCGAGTGATTTGGAATATTGCGCTTCTGGGGTGGTTGGCAGGTATAACATCTCCGCATAACACGTTCAATTCTATCACCCCTGATTCTTGCTGTTCACCGGTGTCAGAAATCCCCAACAATCGTCCTCACAAGCAGCAGCTCGACGTCGCCTTTCATCGAGCTGGGAACAATTTTGGTTCATTGCCGCGTTCAACTCCTCGGCGAAAACCTCTGGCCGAAACCAGGTCGTGACGGTCGAGAAACGGCTCTTCAACGACGACGCTCTACGATTCGATTCT
>SXTU01000254.1 GCA_005791875.1 Verrucomicrobiales bacterium | reverse complement strand
TGTCGCTTCTCGATGGTCTGCACGTAGGCGGAGGCATCGTGCAGGCTGGTGCTAGTGCCGGCGTCGAGCCACGCGAAGCCGCGGCTGAGGCGTTGCACGGCGAGCTGTCCGCGCCGCAGATATTCCTTGTTCAAGTCCGTGATCTCCAGTTCGCCGCGAGCGGAGGGCTGGAGCGTCTTGGTCAGCGCGACCACTCCGTTGTCGTAGAGATAGACTCCCGGCACGGCGTAGTTGCTCTTGGGCTGGCGGGGCTTCTCCTCCAGCGAGATGGCGCGGCTGTTCGCATCGAACTCAACCACTCCATATCGCTGCGGGTCGTGGACGTGATACGCAAAAATGGTTGCCCCGCCGCGAAAGTCCGCAACGGCGCGCGGGAAGGTGTCGTCGCCGGAGAAGATGTTGTCACCGAGGATGAGCGTCACGGCGTCGCGCCCGATGAAGGACTCGGCGATGAGGAAGGCCTGCGCGATTCCGGCGGGCTTGGGCTGCTCACGGTATTCGATGCCCACGCCCCACGCGGAGCCGTCGCCGAGGAGCTGGCGGAAGCGCGGCAGATCGTGCGGCGTGGAGATGAGGCAGAGTTCCCGAATGCCGCTGGCCATGAGCGTGGTCAGCGGATAATAGACCATCGGCTTGTCATAGACCGGCTGGAGCTGCTTGCTCGCGACCAAAGTCAGCGGGTAAAGCCGCGAGCCTGCGCCGCCGGCGAGGATGATGCCTTTCATGTGTCGAGGAGCTGGCGGGGCTTGAGCACCTTGGCCGGATTGCCGCCCACCACCACGTCGGGCGGAACGTCTTTCAAGACCGTGGACCGCGCGCCCACGACCGAGCGGTCGCCGACCTTCACGCCCGGCCCGATGAACGCATCCGTGGCGATCCACACGTCGTCCCCGACAGAGATGGGCCGGGTCACGAGCGGAAAACTGCGGCGCGTATAATCATGCGTGCCGGCGCACAGATGGGAATACTGGCTCACCGTCGAGCGGCGGCCGATGGAGATGGAGGCCAAGCAGTAAAGCACCACGGCGTCGCCCACGACCGCGCCATCGCCGAGCTGAAGGTTCCAAGGCATTTCAATCCTCACGCTGGGCCGCACGCCCACGGCCTCGCCCACGCGCGCTCCGAAGCTGCGGAGAAGCCACCGTCGCCAGCCATGCCAGTTGTGGAAGGACCATCGGAAGATCGTGGCCTGAACGAACGACCACAGCACGCGGCGGACGTTCACCCCGGTCGGCCAGGGACTCGGTTGCGGGCGGATAGTTGTGGTGCCGGATGACACTGGCTGACGCCTCCGCTTTCAAGCCAAGCTGCCGCCCTTGGTCGCTGGCCGGAGGATTCCGGCCAGACCATGCTGGCGCACCGCGTTCAATTGTCCGTTTCGCGACACGGAGTCGGAAACCGCCTGCAAGCCCGGAGAGCCGGGCGGAAAGTCATTTGCCCAGAAAGCGGATCAGCAACGGCAGCAGGCTGGACGCCCGGCGGTGCCAGTTCTCCAACTGCTTCACCCGCTGCAGGACATGCGCCCGCTCGGCGGCCGGAGCCGTGGCGGCGAGCCGCTTGAGCCGGTCCAGCCGGCCTTCGCCGTTCTCCAAGTGCGGCTCGATTTGCTCCTTCAGAAAGCCGCTGGCCAGCGCGCGCAAACCAGTCTCGGCCAGGTAACGGTCGCATCGCGAATCGTTCTCCTCGCAGACCTGCACCGCCCCGGTCTGCCGCAGGAACTTCAACCCCTGGCTCGCCGAGCCTTTGCTGATGTCCAGCCGCTCGGCGACCTCATCCAAGCTCAGGGAGACCGTGGAAATGTAGAGCAGCCCGTAGATTTGCCCGACGGACTTGGGCAGGCCCACCACCTGTGCCAGACCGACAAAGAGTTCCACCGCCTCGGCCTCCAGCGGGGCCAGCCCAGCCGGCGACTGGACGCTGACGGGACGACTGGACGTGTGGGACGTGCTGGACGTGCTAGCGGTGGAGGTCTGGAATGCCATGAACTACGCCAGCCATGGGGCCATGGCAGGGTCCAGAGTTCAAGAATAATTGAACTATCCCCCACTCCCCGCTGAACCTGCCCAACTGGCAGGGCAGGCGAATCGGCTCGGTGTGCGTCGTTTGCCTGTCTGCGCCCTGGACCGCGGGGTCGGCTGCTTTCGGCTTGGAACAAACGCTTTTCCCTGCATCCTCTCCCGCGTTTGACACCCTCGCCCAAACCCGCCGCCGCACGCCGCCGCGCGCGCCCCGCGCCTGCCACGAAGCTGGCCGAGTGCAAGCCCTGCGCGACGCCCGCCCTACCCACGCCGCTCGTCACGCCCCAGTTGCAAGGCCTCGCACTGGGCCTCGACAACGAGTGCGACTTCCTCCGCGCGGTGGCCGACTCGGTGACCGAGCCGTTCTACGTCTGGTCCGTCGGCGGGCTGCTGCTCATGGCCAACCACGGCTGGGAGGAGGCCACCGGCATCCCGCGCGCGACCTCGCTGGGCAAGTCGTGCAGCGCGATTTTCCCCACGCAGATGGCCCGGCGCTTCCTCGAAGTGAACCGCCTCGTCATTGAGCGCGGCGTGCCGGTGCGCGAGGAGGAGTTCGTGGACAAGCCCAAGGGCCGCGTGCTCTACCTCACGCTCAAGTTCCCCATCCGCGACAAGTCCGGCCGCATCGTCGCCGTGGGCGGAATCTCGCTGAGCAAGAAGGCGTGAGTTCTCCCTCCTGCTCGTAATCCTGATCCTGATCTTGCTCCATCCCCGCATTCAGCGGAGCAGGATCAGGATTACGAGCAGGAGGGAAAATCCCGTTCCAGCACTCGCCAGCGCGCCCCGCACGCTGCTACTCTCCCCTTCGCAATCGAATGGCTGCCCCTGACCACAACACCGCATTCCGCTGGCTCCGCAATGGCGACGAGGCCTTTGCCGCCATGCTCGCGGCCATCGAGGCGGCCAAACATTCCGTGCGGCTGGAGACCTACATCTTCAGCGCTGGCGAGCCGGGCAACCACTTCCTCGAAGCCCTCGTGCGCGCGCAACAGCGCGGCGTCCCGGTGTATGTCGTCGTGGATTCGTGGGGCTCGCAGGACCTGGCCGACAGCTACTGGGAGCCGCTGCGCAAGGCCGGCGGCGAGTTCCGCTGGTTCAACGAGCAGACCCACCGCGGCTTCATGTTCCGCGACCATCGCAAGCTCCTCGTCTGCGACGAGCAGTTCGCCTTCGTCGGCGGCTTCAACCACGCGCCCGAATACGTCGGCGACGGCGTCCAGCGCGGCTGGTGCGACGTGGGCATGCACGTGTCTGGGCCGCTGGCCGTGCAGCTCGCGGACTCCTTCGACAAGATGTTCACGCGCGCCGAGCTGCGGCACCGCGCCTTCATGCGACTCATGGGCACCGGCGCGCACGCGCGCATCGCCAGCCCGGACGGCGACCTCCTGATGAGCGGGCCGGGCCGCGGCTTCAGCACCCTCAAGCGCGCGCTGCGCACGGATTTGAAGAACGCCCGCCGCGTCCAGATCATGGCCGCGTATTTCCTCCCAACATGGAAGCTGCGCCGCGCCCTCACGGCCGTCGCGCGCCGGGGCGGCCAGGTGCAGATCATCCTGCCCGGCCAGTCGGATGTGCCGCTGGCGCAGCTCGCCAGCCGCCGGCTCTACCGCACGCTGCTCGCGGCGGGCGTGGAGATTTACGAGTATCAGCCGCAGATCCTCCACGCGAAGCTCATCCTGATTGACGACCTTGCCTACGTCGGCTCCGCGAACCTCGACACGCGCAGCCTGCACATCAACTACGAGCTGACCTTGCGCCTGGGCAACGAGCGCGTGGCCGAGGGCGGCCGCCAGCTCTTCACCGAGAACCTCGCGCGGTGCAAGCGCATCGGCCGCGAGGAATGGCGCGCCTCGCAAACCTTCTGGAGCCGGCTCAAGCAGCGTTGGGCCTACTTCATCCTCGCGCGCATGGACCTCTACCTCGCGCGCCGCCAGCTCGCCGGCCTGCGTTAGTGAATCGTCCGCTCCCTCCATCTCTCGCTTCGCCCAGCCTTGCCCTTCGCTCTTCCGCCGCGTAGAAATCGTGCGTGAAACATCCTGCCGCTTCTCCGCCCGCCGAGCTTTCCACCGGCCTGCGCCGCTTCCTCTACGGCACCGCCGCCACCACGGGCGCGGCCATCCTCATCGTGGAGATCCTCGGCGCGAAGATGCTCTCGCCCTATGTCGGCACGTCGCACTTCGTCTGGACGGCGCAGATCGCCGTCACGCTACTCTCGCTCGCGGCGGGCTACTGGTTCGGCGGCGTGCTGGTGGACCGCTCGCAAAACCTCCGTCGCCTCTACACCTGCATCCTGCTGGCGGGCGTGTATCTCGCCTTCACCGTGCCGTTCACGGCGAAGGTCGCGTTCGCGTGCCTGCAATTCCCCCTCGCCGTCGGCTCGCTGCTGGCGTCGCTGTTCCTCTTCTTCGTCCCGCTCACCTTGCTCGCGACGGTCGGCCCGTTCGTCATCCGCGTGCTCACCTCCGCAGTCGCGGGCGTGGGCGGCAACGTGGGCCGGCTCTCCGCCGTCAGCACGCTGGGCAGCGTGCTGGGCACGGTGCTGATCGGCTACGTGCTGATTCCCTTCCTGCCGAACTCGGTGACGATGTTCATCACCGCCGGCGTGCTCATGGCGTTGCCGGCGGTTTACCTCCTCGTCTGGCGGGAGAAGGGCGATTCGCTGAACGGGCCCGTCGTGCTGATCGCGCTCGGCCTGTTCGCGGGCTGGGCGGGCGTGCGCATTGACGGCCGGCCACCGTCCGACTCCATGCAGGAGGTCACGCGCCGCAACTCGAACTTCGGCCTCATGCAGGTGCTCGAAAACTTCGACGGCTCGCAGCGCTACTACCTCAACGACTACCTCACGCAAAACACCTACGACCCCGAGGCCAAGCAGAGCATCTCGCTCTTCACCTACGGCCTGCACGGGCTGGCGACGGTTTACACCACGCAGATCAAGGAAGTCCTCTGCATCGGCATGGGCGTGGGCATCGTGCCCATGCAGTTCGCGCGAGAAGGCTCGAAGGTGGACGTGGTGGAGATCAACGACGCCATCGCCGACGTGGCCAAGGCGCACTTCAATCTCGAACCCGAGAAACTCAACCTCACCATCGGCGACGGCCGGCAGTTCGTGAACGCCGCCAGCAAACAATACGACGCGGTCATCCTCGACGCCTTCCTCGGCGACTCCTCGCCCTCGCATTTGATGACGCACGAGGCCTTCACCGCGATGCGCCGCGTGCTGCGGCCCGAGGGCGTGCTGGTCATCAACAGCTTTGGGGAATTCGGCGCGGGCGAGGACTACTTCACCGCGTCGCTGGACAAGACGCTCCGGTCCGTCTTCGGCACGGTGCGCATCCACGCCAGCGGAAACGGAAACGTCTTCTTCGTCGCCACGCCGGCGAAGGAGCTGAAACAGCATCGCACGATGGACTTCGCCGCGATGCACCCGTCCGTGCGCCACCAGGCGCAAGCGGCGCTCGAGACCATCCGCACCACCGACCCCAAGAACGGCATCGTGCTGACGGACGACTTCAACCCGGTGGAGTTCCACGACGCGAAGAACCGCGAGCAGTTCCGCCGACAACTGGCCTTCTCGATGAGGCCCAAGTGAAGTGGTGGGCACACTCCTGTCCACGTTGACCATTTGCCGACGACGCAGCCATAGGGGACAAGAGTGTCCCCCTTACGCCCGCTTTGCGCTTTGCACTTCGCAGGTTGGCGGGCTTTCATCCCCGCGCCGTGCGCACCATCTACTTCGACTACAACGCCACCACGCCACTCGACCCGCAGGTCCGCGCGGCGATGCTGCCCTTCCTGGACGAAGTCTGGGGCAACCCCTCCAGCGTCCACCATGTCGGCCGCCGCGCGCGCGCCTTGCTCGATGATGCCCGCGACCGCTCCGCCGCCATCCTTGGCTGCAAGGGCAGCGAAGTCGTCTTCACCAGCGGCGGCACGGAGAGCAGCAACCTCGCGATCCTCGGCACCGCGCGGCTGCTCCGCGACAAGGGCCGGCACCTCATCACTTCGAGCGTCGAGCATCACGCGGTCTTGCATTGCTTCGACTACCTCGAACGCAAGGAAGGCTTCACCGTCACTCGCCTGCCGGTGGACGCCACGGGCCGCGTGAGCGTGGACGACGTCCGCAGCGCGCTGCGTCCCGACACCACGCTCGTCAGCGTGATGGCCGTGAACAACGAGACCGGCACCCTCCAGCCCGTCTGCGAACTCGGAGCGCTTTGTCGCGCGCGGGGCGTGATCTTCCACACCGACGCCGTGCAGTGGCTCGGCAAGGAGCCGTTCGCCAGCGTCTACCAGTTCAACGCCGACCTCGTATCCATCTGCGCGCACAAGTTCCACGGGCCGAAGGGCGCGGGCGCGCTCTACATCCGCTCGCCGCTGCACCCGGACCCGGTGCAGTTCGGCGGCGCGCACGAGAACGAGCGGCGCGCCGGCACGGAGAACCTCCCCGCCATCATTGGCTTGACCGACGCGTTGGAGCGCTTCGTGCGCACGTCGGTGTTCGACGAGAGCCACCTTGCCCCGCTCACCGCGCGGCTGCTGGCGACCGTGGACGCCATCGAAGGCGCGCACTTCCGTGGCTCGCGTCGGGTTCGGCTGGCGAACACGATCTCATTCACCGTCGAGGGCACCGACAGCATCGCGCTGATGGCGGCGCTGGACATGGAAGGCGTGTGCGCGTCGAGCGGTTCGGCGTGCGCCGCCGGGTCATTGGAGCCATCGCACGTCATGCTGGCCATGGGCGTGCCCGCCGCCGAGGCCAACGCCCTCGTGCGCCTCTCGCTGGGCCGGGAAAGCACCTCCGAGGAAGTGGAAGCCGTCTGCGAATTGCTGCCGCGCGTGCTGCGACAGGTCCGGCGGGCTTGACGCAGGCGAATGGGCAGCCGAAGTTCGCCGTCAACGAATGGCCTGTAACATGAAACAAACCACGCCCAGCCGCCGCGCCCAGCTCGCCTTCACCCTCATCGAACTGCTCGTGGTCATCGCCATCATCGCGATCCTGGCGGGGATGCTCCTGCCCGCGCTGGGCAAGGCGAAGGAGAAGGCCAAGGCGACGCAGTCCATGAACAACATCCGGCAGCTCAACATGGGCGTGCTGCTGTATATCGCCGACTACGCGAATGTGATGCCCTACCACGCGTATTCGCTGACGGCCAACACCTTTTGGATTCCACTGCTGCGCTCCAACTACCTTCAAGCCGAGAAGGCTTGGATCTGCCCGAATACTCGCGCGGGAAACAATGGCTTCGGAACTTTCGCCACGGACATCTTTCCCGCGAATGCCGCATGGTATGGAGCCGCCGGCAGTTTCATAGGAGCCACCACAGGGAGCTACGTCCTTAACGGCTGGGTTCAGGGTCGCGTGGCCAATGCGGGCGGCCCGGTGACTTTCTCGGCCAACTACTTCAAGAACATCGAAATGGATAAGCCGGGAGAAATCCCGCTGCTGGCTGACGGCTCCTGGGTGGACAGTTGGCCGGACTCCGCCGAAGTGTTGCCGCCCACCTACGATGTGAGAATGGGTGCCAACACTGGGATGGGCCGCATTGCCGTCGCCCGCCACGGCCGCGCCATCAGCGTCGCCTTTGGTGACGGGCACGCGTCCACCGTGAAGCTGCCCGATCTCTGGCTGCTCCGGTGGCACGAGAACAACGTCCCCCGAACCATCACCGTCCCCTGATCGGCGGGCGGCTCACTGCTTCACCAGCCGCACTTGCTTCGTCTGCGGCTCAATCAAGAACCTCATCCCAGCGGGTGCCACAGGCACTTTGGGAATCAACTTGGCCGCCGCGAGCTCCTGCAAATCCGCCGGCATCCGCTTGTGGGCCGCGTAGAATTGCTGCGTGGCAAAGGTCAGCAGTTCCAGGTTCGCGTGCTCGGGCGACCCCGGCGCGGCGGTCGCTGGCGTTCCGGCAGGTCCGGCTGGGATGGTCAGGCCCGGGGACGGAGGCGGGGGTTCTGTTGACTCAGCAGCGGTCGGCGCGGGCTTCCTGCGGCACGCGGACACGGTGAGGGCCAGCACGGTGCAGGCGAGGAGCACTTTGAATTTCATGCGCCAAGTCTAGGCGGCTGCGGTGCGGCAGGCGCAAGCTGATTCTGTGGCGGCTCCCCATGCACCCGCGGCGGACAGAAGCTAGGCCCCTTCTTTCTGTTCCCATCCTTCTTTCAACCCGCCCGCGTCCCCTAGGTGGTCCGCAAGAACCCCAGCGAGCCGGCGCTCCGGGAGCGACTGCGCTACTTCTTGAACTCTGCCGGCTGGACCTGAAGGGAAGGCGTGTTGAACAACCCCGTCGGTGACGTGTTGGACGGATTGACGAGGTCGGCCTGATTCGTGGTCGTCAGAGGCGGTGGCGTGGTGACGAGTTGCTGACCGCGCTGCGGGCCGGGCTGGCTCGTGAGCCAGAAGCCGCCCAGCACCAGCACGCAGGCCATGGCGGCGTAGCCCGTCGCCATCTGCGGAGACAAATCCCACGCCTCCATCCAGCGACGCCACCACGGCTCCGGGTTCGCCTGCGCGTGCGCGATGCGGGCGCGCACTTCGCCGGGCAGCCGGTCGAAATAGCCGGGCGGCGGCTCCTCGTGGCGCTTGAGCGCGAGGAATTTTTTCAGAGACTCAAACTCGTCCGGGTTTTGCGGGGCCGGTTGCATAATCACTTCAGGTAGTCGGACAGGATGCCTTGCAACTGCTGGCGCGCGTAGAACAGCCGAGTCCGCACGGTCGCCGTGTTGCAGCCCAGAACCTCCGCAATCTCGTCATGCGGCAGGCCTTGGATGTCGTGCAAGGTCACCACGATTCTGTGGTTCTCGGACAGGCGCTGCATCGCGGCGTTCAATTTTTCCTTCAGCTCCTCCAGCGCCAGCGCGCGGCGCGGCGTCTTGTCCGACACCAGCGCGACGAGATCGGGATGGTGCTCCGGCTCGATGTCGAGGTCGTTGAGGCTCATGGCGTGCTTGGTCGCGCGGAAGTTGCGCTGCTTAATATGGTTCAGCGTGCGGTTGACGGCAATGCGGTAGAGCCAGGTGAAGAAGGCGGAGTCGCCCTTGAAGGACTTGAGCGCCTGCCACGCCTTGACGAAGGCCTCCTGCGTCAGGTCGTTGGCGTCCTCATGGTGCGAGGTCATGTGGTAAATGACCCCGTAAATCTGCCGCTGATAGCGCCGCACGAGTTCGTCGTAGGCGGCCGCGTCGCCGCCCTGCGCGCGGCGGACCAGCGTCAGGTCGTCGGGCTGCGGTGGGGCTTCGGTTGCTGTCGGCTGCGGTGGAAGGATCTCGGCCATCAAAACTCCATTGCGTGGCGCATGGCCTTGCGGATTTGCTCCATCAGCGGCGCAGGCACTTGGCCACCGAACTCCTGCAAATCCGTCCAGCGAATTGACATGAGGCCCTGGACATTGGCGAATGAAGGCTCGCGAAAACAAGGCAGCTTGCCCAGCGGCACCTCGTAAGCGCTGCTGCGGTATTCCGTGGTAACGGGGACAGCCAGCGCCAGCGCGCGCGCTGCGTCGGGATCGAATCGGGAAACCACCACAAACCATCTCACCTTGCCCGCGTAACCCAAATCCGCTTTCCAGATTTGGCCGGGCTTAGGGCTCATCGAGGACATCGAGAACCTTCTGTTGGTAGCTGCGGGGGACGGCGATGTCGTCGTCCGCTTCGGGCCAGTCGCGGCGGAAGAGCCAGGCGCGCACCTCCTCAAACTCCCGTGAGGGAAGCTGCTCAATCGCCGTTTCAATTTCCACCACAGTGCTCATGCAGGAGAATTAACACGCCGCTGCCGCGCGCTTCAAGCTTCGGCCATGCTCGCCTATCCGCCCAGCGCGATGGTCTGGCGGCCGAGGAACTCGCTCAAGGTCGCCAGCGCCGCGCGGCCTTCGGTTTCCGGGAGGACGGCGAGAGATTTGTTTGCCGTGGCGAGGAATTGGAAGATCACCCGGCGGGATTCCTTGAGCGCGTCGTGCTGATTCAGGAGGGCCAGCACTTTCTCAATGTGGTGCGGACGCCAAGCCTGCACCAACTCGCGAAGTTTCGCCTTCTCCTCGGCGCTCGCGCGCTCCAGCACGACGAGGATGGGCAGCGTGAGCTTGCCGCTGGCGAGGTCGGTGCCGAGCGACTTGCCCACACTCGCCTCGGAGCCGAACACGTCCACGCAGTCGTCGTAAATCTGATACGCCGTGCCCAGCGCCATGCCGTAGTCGCGCAACGCCGTGCGCTCTGCCTCCGCCGCGCCGGAGAGCAGCGCGCCCAGCTCGCACGAGAGGGCGAACAGCTCGGCGGTCTTCATCGCCAGCACCTTGAAATACTCCGCGCGGCTCACCTCGAAGTTCAGCCGGCGGTGCGTCTGGAGGATTTCGCCGGAGCAAACCGTGTTCGTCGCCGACGCCACCGCGCGGCAGATGACGGGCGTGGGGAAACTCGCGGCCAGCCGCAGCGAGTGCGCGAAGAGGCAGTCGCCCACCAGCACGGAAATCTCATTGCCCCAGTTCGCCGCGAGTGTCGGGCGGCGGCGGCGGATCTCAGCCGAGTCCATCACGTCGTCGTGGACGAGCGTGGCGAGGTGGACCATCTCGATGACGACGGCGACGGTGACGTGGTCGTCCGTGGTGCGGCCGGCGGCGTTGGAGGCGAGGGCCACAAGCGCGGGGCGGAGCTGCTTGCCCTGATTGGAGAGCGCGTAGCGGGCGTAGGCGGAGATTTCGGGATCGAAAGCCCCGACCTGTTCCTCGAGACGGCGCGAGACGGCATCGAGAAATGGCTGCACCGGCTCCACGATCCGCTTCCAAACGACGCGGGATTCTTCGGGAGCGGAACTGGGAGGCGGGGCAGTCGCCGTTGTGCTGCCGGCTGCGAGCATTGTGACGGGAATCTAAGTCCGGCCCGGCGAAAGTCAAAGCTTATGGCCGTTCGCCACGATGCCGGGCGCACATAGGATGCGCCTTGCGCTGACTCGCGCGGGAGAAATTGCTTGAGCCACGCCGCCATACCGGGCAAAGCCAAGCGCGTCGCGCTGCCATGCTTGCCACCTACCTCCGCTCCTTCCTGCAAAACGCCGGGAGCCGTGTCGGCCTCTCGGTCGCGCTGACGGTGGTGGTCGGCGTGCTGGAGGGCGGCGGGATGCTGGTGCTGTTGCCGGTGCTGGAGTTGATCGGCGCCGGTGGCCCGGCGGCGACCGGCGGCCTGGCGGTGGGCATCGCTCGCGCGTGGCGCAGCCTGGGCCTGCCGCTGACCCTGCCTGTGGCGCTCGGAGTCTTCATCGCGTTCATGGCCGCGCAAATTGTCCTGCGGCGCGGCCTCGACTTGCTCAACGCGCGGTTGGAAACCGCCTTCACCAGCCATCTGCGGGAACAGCTCTACGCCGCCATGATCCGGGCGGACTGGCTCTTCTTTACGCGGCAACGCGGCTCGGACGTCACGCAGGTGCTTACGGACGAACTCCAGCGCGTCGGCTTCGGCACGCAGCAAATGCTTGCGGGCCTTGGGCTGGCGGGCGTGGCGCTGGTGCAGGTGGCGCTGGCGCTGGCGCTCTCGCCGGCCTTGACCGCGCTGGCGCTGGGCTGCGGCCTGCTGCTGGCGGTGCTGCTGCGGCCCTTCACCCGTCGGGCCTACGCGCTCGGCAAGGAAGGTCAGGAGCGGCGCACGGAGATGGCCGCCGCCATCACCGAGCACCTCGCCGGCCTCAAGGTCGCGAAGAGCCACGGGCGCGAGCTGCATCACCTGGCGCACTTCCGCCGGGTCGTCACGGACATTGCCGCGCACATCCTCGACGCGACCCGCGTGTATGCCACGACGCGTGCCGCCTACGAGTTGGGCGCGGTGCTGGCACTGTGCCTGTTTCTCTTCTGCGCGGTCCGCTTTGGCGGGCTGGGCACTCCGGAGTTGCTTTTGCTGGTGTTCATTTTCGCGCGGCTGCTGCCCCGGCTCGCGGCGCTGCAATCCAACTGGCAGCGGGTCATGCACATGCTGCC
>SXTU01000253.1 GCA_005791875.1 Verrucomicrobiales bacterium | reverse complement strand
GCGTTCGCCGGTGGCGGGATCGCGGGTGAAGGCGACCCCGGTGGCGCTGGTATCGCCCATGTTGCCGAAAACCATCGCCTGAACATTGACCGCAGTGCCCCAGTCGCCGGGGATGTCATTCAGGCGGCGATAGACCTTGGCGCGGTCATTCATCCAAGAGCCGAACACGGCGCCAGCGGCACCGCGAAGTTGGTCCCAAGGATTGTTCGGGAACGCCTTGTTCGTGCGACTCTTCACGAGCGCCTTGAAGCGCTTCACCAGCTCCTGCTGGTCGGCGGCGGTGAGGTCGGAATCAATGATGTCCCGATGATAGGTCTCGTGCTTGAAGGTGTGGATGGTGTGCTCGAAGGGGTCGTGGTCTTCGCCCTCGCGCTTCTGCACGCCCATTACCACGTCGCCATACATCTGGATGCAGCGGCGGTAGCAATCCCAGGCGAAACGCTCGTTGCCGGTTGCCTTGACGAGCGCGAGCACGGACTGGTCGTTAAGGCCGAGGTTCAAGATGGTGTCCATCATGCCCGGCATGGAATCGCGCGCACCGGAGCGCACAGCGACGAGCAACGGCATGCCGGCGGTCGCGCCGAACTTGGTGCCCATGATCTTTTCCATGTTGGCGACGCCCGCTTCCATCTGGGCCTGGAGTTCCTTCGGGTAGGAGCGTTTGTTCGCGTAGAAATACGTGCAGACCTCGGTGGAGATCGTGAAGCCGGGAGGCACGGGCAGGCCGATGCGCGTCATCTCCGCGAGGTTCGCGCCCTTGCCGCCGAGGAGGGCCTTCATGGAGCCGTCGCCGTCCGCCTTCTTATTGCCCCACGTGTAAACGTATTTCAGTGCTTTAGCCATAAACAGGATGTGTCGAGTGCAGTTTTGTTTCTCGGGAGAGTCCGCGAAAAATGAGGCGCGACACTAACAAGGAGCCGCAAGGTGTCAACGGGGGAGATGCGCGCTTTGGCGAGGCAACAGGAGGTATCCACGATGCGATGGCATGGGAATGGGGACAGGGGAATGAATCCCTTGGGAATGGATTCTTCGCCCCATTCCTCTGCCAACACTCGGGCGGGATCAGCCCATCACTCGAGCTACTGTCGGAAGCGGGCGAACTCCTCTTTCAGCGCGGCCATCTCCGCCTTGAGCGCGGCGACCTCGGCCTCGAGTGTTTCCACGCGCGTGGGCGTGGACGCTGCCGCCGGACGGGATTCGGGGGACAACAGTTGCTCCAGCGCCGGCTCGCCCGAGAGCAGTTGCACGTAACGCTGCTCCTTCTGGCCGGGCCGGTGCGGCAGCAGGCGCACGAGAGGCTCCGACAACAGGGCGAGGCCCTGCAATGTCTCCTCGACCTCCGCGATGGACGCGAAGGCGTGCATCCGCTCCGTGCGGATGCGCAGCTCGCCCAAGGTCTGCGGTCCGCGCAGCAGCAGGACGCACAGCAGCGCCACCTCGCGTGGGTTCAGCTCGAAGACATCGAGCAGGTTGTGCCGGTATTTCTGCACGCGCGAACCGGCACCCCACGACTGCGTGACGAGCCTCTTCCCGCGCAGGTCATCCAGACCCAGTGCCACCATCGGCTCCGTGTAGCTGACCACCGGGTCGCGGTTCGTGGACTGGTTGCAGGCCGTGGTCACGCCATGAAGTGAGAGCGGATACTGGTCGGGCGTGGTGCGCTCCTTCTCGATGAGGCAGCCCAGGATGCGGGTTTCTTCCGGCGAAAGTGTCAAAGCCATGCGCGACTTCTAACACCCCTGCGCGCCGCCACCAACACATACCCGCGCGACTGCTGTTGACGGACACGTCGCGCGCGCTCCGTCGGGGCAAGATTCAACCAATGGACTTGTGACGGAGAAGCCGTGAAATCATCCCGCCCATGTGGTTTGCTTCGCGCCGCATGAGCCGCTCACCTGAACGCCTCCTTATCAGCCGCCGCGCCGCGCTGGTTCTCAGCCTGCTGACCGCTATGCACCCCGTCCTCGCAGCGGACGCGCCAGCCAAGACCGTCCGCCTGCTCACGGTGGGCAACGGCTTTTCCCAGAACGCCACGCGCCATCTCGACAGCCTGGCCAAGGCAGCCGGCCACACCATCATTCACCAACCCATCGTGGTCGGCGGCGCGTCGCTGGAGCTGCATTGGACCCGGGCCGCGTGCACGAGAAGGACCCGCAGGACCCCGGCGGCCTCTACACGAGCAAGCGCAGCCTCAAGCAGGAACTCACCGCGCCGCCGTGGGATTTCGTGACCATCCAGCAGGCGAGCATCAAGAGCCATGACGTGACAACCTACCGGCGTTTCGCGAAGCAGCTTCACGACTACTTCAGGCAGCACGCGCCCAAGGCCGAGGTGTTGATGCACCAGACCTGGGCGTATCGCGTGGACGCCCCGCGCTTCTCCGTCGCCGCGCCCAAGGCCGGCGAGCCAACGACGCAGGCCGAGATGTATCGGATGCTCACCAGCGCCTACTCGACCATCGCGGCGGAACTGGGCGTGCGGCGCATCCCCGTCGGCGAAGCGTTTTATCTCGCCGACACGGACCCGAAGCTGACTTACAAGCCAGACCCGAAGCGCGACCCCAAAGACCAGACCGCGATTCCAAACCAAACGCATTCCCTCCACGTCGGCTGGCGGATGACGAAGCAGAAGGACGGCAGCAACAAGCTCGGCATGGACGGCCACCACGCGGGTCCTGCCGGGGAGTATCTCGGCGCGTGCGTTTCGTCTGAAGTCCTGTTTGGCGAGAGCGTGGTGGAAAATTCCTTCGTCACCCCGGGCCTCGACAAGACCTACGCGCGCTTCCTCCATGAGACGGCGCACAGGGCAGTCCTCGCCTCGCGCACGAGACAACTGTCAGCGCCGGTGAGGTAGCCTTTGCTCGCGCCGCTTCCGACCCGGCTCACGATTCGCCTCTGGACGATCCATCCCCGATACCTTGATGCGAAGGGCCTGGTCGCGGCATGGCGCTAGGCGTTGCTCGCGCAGAAAGTTTTGGCCGGTGGCACCAAGGGCTACCGCCACCATCCGCAGCTGGCCCGCTTCCAGGCGCAGGCAGATCCGCGCGCGGCCATCGCGAGCTTTCTTCGTGGGCTGGCGGCTGAGGCGCAGCAGCGTGGATACAACTTCGACACGACCAAAATCGCGCGCCGAGCGTTCACGGGGCAAATTGCGGAGACACGCGGCCAGTTGCGCCACGAGTGGGAACACCTCCAGGCCAAGCTCCGGGCACGGGCACCGGAGCTGGCGCGCCAGCATCGAATCGTCGTGACCCCGGAGCCGCACCCGCTGTTTCACATCGTGCCCGTCCCCATCAGAGAGTGGGAGCGGACCTGACGGCTACCTCGTCTGAAACGCCCCCGTCCCCAGGATGACAGTGATAAGGGTGCGGAGAGAGTGACCGCCGGACTTGGTCGTCTCCACAAGCTGGTCAATCGTCGCGGCGTCCGTCGGCTCGACGGTGCGGCCCAGCGCATAGACAAACAGTTTTTCCGCCAGTCCCTTCAGGAAGCGGTCGGACTGCGACGCGAGCGCGGCCTTGTATTCCAGGTAGTTCGCGAACTGCCGGCCGTTGGGCAGCGCGCCGTCCGGCTCGATGGGCGGCGGGTTGCTCCACTGCTAAACGGGCTTCTCGCCGTCCTGCCGCGTCCGCCACTGGCCGATGGCGTTGAAGTTCTCCAGCGCGAGACCGTAGGGGTCGAGGCCCGCGTGGCAGTTGCGGCAGCTCTCGCGTTCGCGATGCCCCGCCAACCGCTCGCGCACGCTGCGGTTCTGTCCGCGCGCGTTGGCCTGCACCTCGCCGGCGTTGGGCGGCGGCGGCGCGGGCGGGTCGTTGAAGAGCACTTCGAGAAAGTATTTGCGGGGATGCACGGGTTTGGTGCGGTTCTCGTCGCTGCCCCACTTGTGAAAGCCGGCCATCGCCACGAGGCCACCGCGACGCGCGCCCGGCACGGTGTAGAGATGGAACGCGTCCACGGCGCGCTGCTGCTCCGGCGTCCACGCGGACTCCGGGGTGGCGAGCGCGGCCAGCACGTTTGCTGGGATGAAGCCAGCGCGGAACCAGTAGCCGCCGGAGCCGACGTTGTTTACGACCTTGAGCAGCAGGTGGTTCTCGCCAGCGAGCAAGGAGACGCGCGTCGCCAAATCGTCCGGCGTCACGCGCGGGCGCGACGCCGCGGTGAGCACCGGCGCGCCGTTGAGCCAGACCTTGAGGCTGTCGTTGACACCGAAGGAAAGCGTCAGCTCGCGCGCGACCGGCGAGTTGATGACGCGATACAGATAGAACGCGGACCGCGGCTGGTTGAACGGAAAGTGCGGCTGGCCATCTGGCCCGGTCCTCGTGCTTGGACCAGCCGAGCGGCGTGTTATTACGGCCCGGATACTTCGCCGCGAGGTCCACACCGCGCTCGGGCGGGAAGTCGGCGGCGACGGCGGCGTCGAATTCCTCGCCCTCGAGCGGTCCGCTTTGGTGCCACGGGCCGAGCACCGGCTGCGGCCCGGCCTCGCGGCGCAACTGCGCCAGCCAGTCCCCGCGCGACGGCAGCTTCACGCGCTGGAAGTCCGCGCCCTTCACGCCCGCGATGCCGTAGAACGCGGCAAGCTTCTCGTTCAGCATCGCCCAGTCCGCGCTGAGAAAGGCGTGCACACTCTCGTTGCGGGGGAGCACTTCGCGGAAGAACTCCAGCGGCTCGCGGTTCATCAGCTCGCCGAGGCCGGCGAAGTCGCTGTCGTAGTAGGCCGGGTAAATTTGCTGGTCGGGCTGGAAGCTGTCGAACTCATGCACCTTGAGCCACTGCCCGCCGAAGCCGCTGACGAACGCCTCCGCCTTCGGGTGCGCCAGCATCCGGCTGACTTGCGCGGTCAGCGCCGTCACATCGCGCAACCGGCCCGCCCGCGCGGCGGCGGTCAGTTCCTCATCCGGCTGAAGATGAGGTGCGGGTCGTTCTCGGCGGCGAGCGGAACGGCGTTCTGGTTCCACGAAAGCGTGGACAGGTTGCCCCCGTAGCCCGTGCCGCGCGCGACGGAAAGCTGCAGCGAGAGAAAACGCGTCGCCTGCCCGACGCGCGCCGCCACCACCTGGTCGGCGGAGATGCCGTTGACGATGGAGCCGTCCTGCTTCCGGCCAACTTGGCCGGTGAGAAACGTGTAGTCACCACCGTGCCCGCCGCCGTATTGTAGAAAGTTAACAGACAACACCGTGAAGTCGCCGCGACACGGCTCCAGCGGCTTGAGGATGGGCGTGAAGGTGAAGTCCGGCCCGGTGTCCTTGGGGAACAGGTCGTAGCCGTTCATCCCCGTGCCGAAGTAAAACACGCCGATGCGGCAGGGCGATGGTGGCCCCGAGGCCGCGCAGGACCGTGCGACGGGATAGGCGGACGTGTTTGAGCAGCTTCATGGCTGCGTCGAGTTCAGTGGATACTCTGGCAACGTCCGACGCATCGTTCCAACAGTTATTGCGTTCTCCACTTCAATTCGCGCTTCGACTAGCGTGTCCCGTTCGGCTAGTTTTTCCGGCAATGAAGGTTTTGGTAACGTGCGGGCCGAGCTACGAGCCCATTGACCAGGCGCGGCGCGTCACGAACTTCTCAACGGGCCGGCTGGGCATCGCCCTGAGCAACGCCTTCGCCGCGCGCGGCTGGGATGTGACGTGCCTCAAGGGCGAGCAGGCGATGTGCGTCGACCCGCTCCAGGCGCGACGAGTCCTCCCCTTCTCCACCAACGACGACCTCGCCGCGAAGCTCGCCGCGCTCGCAGGTGAAGGTGGTTGGAATGCCGTCTTTCACGCGGCGGCGCTTTGCGACTTCCGCGTCGAGCGCGTGCTGGACGAACGCGGGGAGGAAATGAAGTCGCCGAAGTTTTTCTCGCGCGAAGGCCGGCTGAATCTCGTGCTCGCGCCGGCTGCGAAGGTTCTCCCCCGGCTGCGCGAGTGGTTTCCACTGGCTCGCATAGTCGGCTGGAAATACGAACTGGCCGGGACGCGCGGGGAAGCCTTCGACAAGGCCTGGGCGCAGTTGGCCGAGTGCCGGACCGACGCGTGCGTGCTGAACGGCGCGGCCTACGGGAGCGGGTTCGCCGTGTGCGAGCTTGGGAGCGTGCGGGCCTGCGCGGACTCAGAAGCGCTCGCTGCGTGGCTGGCGCGCTGGCTGGAGGCGGTGTGAGGGGAACACTTCTGTTCCCCGTGCGGCGTCCGTGGCTTGGGGACAAGAGTGTCCCCCTCCTGCAAGCTCAGGCGAAGTCGTAAACCGTGACCTTCTTCCAAAGCGCCTTGCAGTTGTCCACGAACTTCAAGTGCTCGGGATGGACCTGGTAATCGTCGTGCGCCTGCTTGCTGGGGAAGACGAGGTTCAGCGCGACCTGGTAGGTCTGGTCCACCACCGGGCGATGGCTGCCGATCATCTTGCCGATGTGGAAGTGCAGCACCCCGGGGATGGGCGCGAGATACTTTTGTCCGCCGGCGATGAGGTCATCGGCGGCCTTCGGGTTGGCGGGGTCGGTCCAAAAAATCACGACATGCGAAAACATAGATTCAAGGCTAGGCGCGGCCCGGCGCGGCTGGCAAATGGTTTTCACGCGCGACCACGACCGCGCCGCCCCGTGGCTTGACAAGCCCGCGCTGCACGCCGGACAATGTGGTCATGATTACCACCCAAGAGCTATTCAGCTATGAGCAGGCGGCCTTGGCGTCGTTCTCGGCGGCGGTCGAACACGCGCGCGCCGACGGGGAACTCAGCCATGAAGTCGCCCGGCTGGAGGGCCGCCTCGAGCAACTCCACAGCGTCGCAGTCGTCTCCGCGCGGCAGACCGACGATGTGGCGCAGGTGGCCGCCATCTGGCAGACGATGACCGAAATTTGGGAGCATGCCCTGGCCCGCTTGCGGGAACTGGCCAAGGCCCAGCCGGCCACGACCGTTTCCTATGACAAGGTGCTCGACCTGCTCTCCGACTGCCGTGCTCGGCACGCGTTCCACGCCTGATGCTCTCGCCGGAGCAAAAGCAAAGGCTCGCCGAACTTTAGAGCCTTGGTTACGAATCCTTCCTCTGTGACGCCCTCGCCGCCCAGCAAGCCCGCCGTGAACTCGACGCCCTGTTGGACGAACTCCACGCGCGAGAGTGTCCCGCCCCCGCAGCGCGGGATTTCCGCCATGCCTGTTACCGGCAGGCCAAGGAATGGCTGAGAGCGAACCAGCCCAAATACCCATTTCTCCCTCCCTCCTGATGCAAAGCCACCTCGCCCTCGTGCTGCACGCGCACCTGCCCTTCGTGCGCCACCCGGAGCACGACCGTTTTCTCGAGGAGGCCTGGCTGTTCGAGGCCGTCACCGAGACCTACCTCCCGCTGGTCCAGGTGATGGAAGGCTGGCTGGCGCTGGGCATGGAGACGCGCCTCACGCTCTCGCTCTCACCCACGCTCTGCGCGATGCTGCTGGACCCGCTCCTGCAAGACCGTTACGTGCGCCATCTCGAAGGCCTGCTGGAACTGGCCGACAAGGAAATCCACCGCACGCACTGGGACCGCGAGTTCCGCGAACTCGCGTGGATGTATCATCACCGGCTCACCAGCCTGCGCGCGACCTACTTCGCCTACGGGCGCAACCTCGTCGGTGCGTTCCGTAAGTTTCAGGAGGTCGGCCGGCTCGAAATCATCACCACCGCGGCCACGCACGCGCTGCTGCCGTTGCTGAACCACCCGCCCTCCGTCCGCGCGCAAATCCTGACCGCGCGCGACCACTACCGGAGCTGCTTCGGCTGCGACCCGCGCGGCATCTGGCTGCCGGAATGCGCCTACTTCGAGGGCGTTGAGGCCGTGTTGCAGGAGGCGAACATCCGCTGGTTCATCATGGACACGCACGGGCTGCTGCACGCCCGACCGCGTCCGCGCTACGGCGTCTTCGCCCCCGTGCTCACGCCCAATGGCATCGCCGCTTTCGCGCGCGACCTCGAATCCGCACGCCAAGTCTGGAGCCGCAACGAGGGCTATCCCGGCGACCCGCGCTATCGCGACTTCTACCGCGACCTGGGTTTCGACCTCGACCTCGACTACGTCCGCCCCTACCTGCCCAGCCCGGACCTGCGGGGCTTCACCGGCCTCAAGTATTGTCGCATCACCGGTCCCACGCCGGACAAGGAAGTCTATGACCGCGCCCTCGCGCTCGCAGCCGTGGAAGCGCACGCCGCCCACTTCCTCGCCGCCCGTCGCGAGCAGTCGCGCAAGCTCGGCGAAATCATGGACCGCCCGCCCCTCATCGTCGCGCCCTACGACGCCGAACTGTTCGGCCACTGGTGGTATGAAGGCCCCGACTTCCTCGACCTCTTCGTGCGCAAGGCCTACTACGACCAGCAGGATTTTACCCTCGTCACGCCCAGCGACTACCTGAAGGAAAACGCCACCCTGCAAATCGTGCGGCCCAGCCCCTCGAGCTGGGGCGAGGAAGGCTATTGGAAACTCTGGCTCAACGAAACCAACGACTGGATTCTCCCGCATCTGACCGTCGCGCAAGAACGCATGACCGCCCTCGCCCGCGCGCACCCGGAAGCCGCCGGCCTCACCCTCCGCGCGCTGAACCAAGCCGCCCGCGAACTCCTCCTCGCGCAATCCAGCGACTGGCCCTTCATCCTGCGCACCGGCACCAGCCCGGACTACGCGCGCAAGCGGGTGAAAGACCACCTCCTGCGCTTCATCGCCCTGCACGAGATGCTCACCCTCACGCGCATAGACGAGCCGTGGCTCACGCGTGTTGAGTGGCTGGACAACCTCTTCCCCGCGGTGAACTACCGGTATTGGGCGTGAGATAATGGTGGAGCGCGGTGTTCACGTCGCAGCAGCCGCGGGCGGGCAGGCGTGCCCGTGGGTGGTGTTGGCCGCCTGGATTGCGACAAGGCGGCTATCATTCTTTGGAGGGCGTCAGCGAGTGCCTGCTTCCGAGGTTCTTGCTGCTTCATTCAGTGGGAGCCGTCAGCGGTGCGGAACCACTGTCGGCACAAAGAAGCCCGCGCCCCCGTGTGGTGTGAATCGGAAGCCCATTCCTGCCGAGGCAGGCACAAGAAGACGCGGGCAGGATTACTTTTCTTGAGTCTGTTCACACAACAAACCGGCGGGCTACATACACGCCGTCTGGTGCAAAGAACGCGGAAGGCACACTTGAAGCCCAAGGGGTGAAGTCGAAATCCACTACGAGCCTTGGTGGTCGAGGTGTGGTCAGGTCAGATTGGCCCAGCAGCAGGAGCGCGCTGCACGAAGTGGCTGTGAAGGAGATGCCCGATTTTACAGGGCAATTCTCACTTTAAGGCCGGAGAGACAGGCATGAGGACGAGTGCAGCGGGAGGTGAACGCGCATCAGTGAATGGCGATTTACAAGGTCTTGGTTTGTAGACGATGACCACCACTTGCCCACCACTGCCAGCGAAGTCAGGCGGAGGAGCTTCCGGATTGTAAACATTGCGCCGAGCACCGCACTCAGAGAGCGCTGGACGGCTGCCAGGAGGTGACACAGCGCGGGGTCCATGATTGTAGACTTTGGCCGTGAGGCCACCGTCGTGCGAATGAACGCTGCCCGAGTGCGAGCACGTCTTCGCCAAAATCTGCCGCGTGGCAACGTGATGCGGCCCTATCTGGAGTCGCTGTCTTGAAGCCCTCCCACCAGCGGTGAACAGAGATCGTCTGGCATGGTGAGCGCCTTGAGGTTTGTTGAGATGGATTATCGCAAGCCCAGCCGAAGATTGGTTGACTGGAGTTCCAAGTGACACTAAACTTAGTCTCAAATGAGCACCACGCTGACCAAGCAACCGTTGAGAAAAGCCTCTGGCCCGACGGGTGTCCGGCGCAAGCGCAGACCGGCGGGAGGCGGGCAACCCGGTGGCGGGGTCGTCAGCTTTTGTGTGCATGGCCCCACCGGCAAGCTCTTGGCTTCGGATTTCACCACAGCCAAGCTGATCGCCGTGCTGCGGGGCGGACTGCCAGTCCAGGAGCTGCACGACTTGCAGACGAGCCTGGACGTGCCGACCGAGCGACTCCTTCCCATGCTTGGCATCTCGAAGGCCACGCTCCACCGCCGGAAGGCTCACGGTCGGCTGGGGCCTGCCGAATCCGACCGGGTCGTGCGCTTTGCCCGGCTGATGGGCAGGGCGGTGACGGTGTTGGAGTCTGAGGAGAACGCTCGCCGCTGGCTGACCGCGCCTCAGTTCGGCTTGGGCGGCGCGGTGCCACTGAACTATGCCGGGACGGAGGTTGGCGCACGCGAAGTCGAGGACCTGCTCGGGCGCATCGAATACGGAGTGTATTCCTGATGCCCGAAGCCTGGCGCATCGTAATGGCGAAGCACGCCGCCACGGCGTTCTCCGGCAAGGGCGCAGCCGACTACGGCGGACGCTGGAATTCGCGGGGCGTGCCGGTTGTTTACACCAGCAGCACCAGGTCCCTGGCGGCGCTCGAAATTCTGGTTCACCTGAACCCGCCGGTGCGGTTCAAGTATGTCGCCTTTCGCGTCAAGTTTGACGCCGCGCTCTTGGAGGTTGTTCCTCCCAAGACCCTGCCTGCGGAGTGGCAGAGTGAACCACCACCGTCCAGTCAGGCCGTCGGCGATGTCTGGGTGCTCCAGGCACGGTCGGCAGTGCTCATGTTGCCGAGCGTCATCATACCGGGCGAACCCAACTACCTGCTAAACCCGGCGCACGCAGATTTCAGAACCATCTCCATCGGCAGGCCGGAACCCTTTGCGTTTGACGTGCGGCTGATCACCTGACGCCAGTGACCGTCACCTTGCCCGGCGCACGGTGTGAAAGTCGTGCCACTTGTTCACAAGTGGAGTGACTTTTACACATGGCTGCAAGAATGGGGTCGGGTCGCCACTCATACCAATCTCGTAGCCCGATCATGTCGGCGAACTCAACCACGCGCACTCCCCATCACACGCGGAGGGTTGAGTGATTTGTCAGGGTTTCACTTTCAAGCCTTCGGCAGCGGCGAGCTTGCGTTGGTTGGTGTCGAAGGTGAGGAATTCACGCGCCTTGAGATGCAAGGCCGTGGCGACGTGGAGCACGTCGAGGCTGCGGTGCCCGCCCGCCGCCGTGTGCCGCTTGGAGAGGTCCTCGGCGCGGCTATGCACGTCCGCCCATTCCGCCGCCACTATCGTTAGCGCACCGGTGTCGAGGTTGGCTTGCAGCTTGGCGAGCGCGGCGTCCGCGATGGTTTGCGGGTAGCCTTTGGTCTTGTCCCGTGAGTGAAGCCAGACTTGAAACCGGACGCTCTGGCGGAACTCGTAAAGCAGGAGGCCGGAGACGTGCAACGGCTCCGGCATGGCCTTGAAGTGCGCCGCTGCCGCCGGGGAGTTGTCCTGCCGCACATACATCGCGCACAGAAACGAGGTGTCGGGGAGGGCAATCATCCCTCCTCGCCTTCCAATTCGGCAGCGCGCATCTCGGCTACTTCCTTGGCGGAGAACACGCGGTCGCCCCAAGTGGCCTTCAACTGCGCCATGATGTCGGGCTTCACGAGCTTGGTCGTCCTGGCGGACATGACCGGCACGAGGCGGGCGAAGAGCTTGCCGGACTTGGTGATGTCAACTTCCTCGCCGTTCTCAATCCACGCGGCGACGCGGGGGAACTGGTTCCGTAAATCTCTGACGGTGGCCGTTTTCATCGTGCTACAATGATGTCTCACAAGTCCGGGAGTGTCAACCATGGGCGGGATCGCCCCTTGGCGAGCGCCTTCACCCAATAGTTTTTCAGGCTTCCGCCTCCGGTGAGGGGTTTCAGGTGAGCTGCCGGTGCATGGCCGGTTCCACGCGAGGCACGAACTTGCGGTTGTGGTTGCACCGGACCGGGTCAGGCGCGGGAAGGAGGGCACTTGGGCACGTGGCGGCGAAGGTGCCCGGTCGTCCACGTCGTAGCAGGAGACGACAGGTCCCGCTTGAACCTCAGCTTCTCGCCTTCAGGCTTGGTGAGCAGCCCCTGAACGTCGTGCATGGCGGACAACCAAGCCCCACTCACCATGAGCGAACGCTGTTACATGCAACTCACCTGTCGTCGTCAAGACCTGAGCCGGTTTGAGGCCCTCGGATTCCACCTATAGTTTGAAGGCCCGCCGCCCACCGGTCCCACCGTCGAACTCATCGACCCGGGCTCAGACTACGGCCACGCCAACCACCTGCCGACGGACCTTCCGTTCTTGGCGAGCCATGATGCCACCGCCAGCTTCGGCGCACGGCGCATCGCGTGTGACGGCCGCCGGACGGCGGAGGCACCGGCCACGAGCGAGGGATTTGTCATCGAGTGGAACACGCGGCGCAACCGGCCGGTGGCCTCCAGCCTGCGGCGCTTACGCCATTTCTTCGCCGTGCAACGGCGGGCACAGCGGCGCCTGGCGATGAAACTCCGACCGCACCAAACCGGCTGAAAAACCTCAGCGCCCCCACACGAAGCCATTCAGCATGAACTCCACGAACCCGAAGTGAAATTCTCGACGGCAGTGAAACAGGAGGAGCAGAGGCCAAGCGCAGCCCACGCCGGTTGACGCAGAGGGCAGGCAGCGTAAAGTCAGCGCATGAAGGTCGTCAAAACCTCCTCCGTCGCCGCGCAGCGGAGAAGTCTCGAGCGCGGGCCGAGGGTCAAGCTCGCTTGGCGGCGGGCGTAAGCCCGGCCCAACTCCAAGCCGAGAACTCGGCCCTCAAGGAGCACTTCCGCCGGTGCAAGCGCATCGCCAATCTGGCTCAGGCCGCTGGCCGATGAACCTGCCCACGACACCCGACGACTAAGCCCCTTACTTGCAGATGCTCGGGCGGGCGAACCTGCCGTATTTCATCGAGGGCGGGCAGGCGGTCAACGCGCTGGCGGAGTTTTTCCTCGAGGACGAGCCGGCTTTGCGCAGGTTCCAGCCCTACACCTCCAAGGACTGCGACATCTGGGTTGGCAAGGAAACGCTGGACCGCATTGAGAACGTCCTCAGCGGGGAGCTGCACCGGGCGGCAGTGCAGTTGGGCGTCTTCCGCTTTCATTCCCAGCCCCACAAGCTGGATCTCTTCGGCCATGTTCACGGCCTCACGTTGAACGAACTGGCCAAGGTCGGGCGGCGCGCCCTGTTGTTCGACGGCGTGCGGGTCATGGATCCGCTCTACTTGTTCAAGGCGAAGTGTCACAACCTGATGGAACTTGGACAACGTAGCCGCCAGAACCGGCGGCATGTCGAGATGCTTCAGCTCATCGTGCCGGCCTACTTCAGGCACTTGGTGCAGCAGTGTCAGGCAAAGGAACTGACCCAACGCGCCGTCATCAAGGACATCAAGCTGTTCCGGAGCTTCGCGAGCGACGCGGTGGTCCGGCGTGCGCTGGCGGAACTTGGGGCGGGCTTGGACAGCATGGTGCCGGCAATCGCGTTGGAGCGCTCCGGCCTGTCCACGCTGGTGGCGTTTGCTCAGGGTGAGTGGGGTGCGCGTCGCAAGTTGAGAACCGGATCAGGCGGCGGCTGACACCGCTGAATTCATCGCGCAAACGGCGCTCAGCCACCTGTCCGAGCCGCTATCGGCTCACGGTTCTCGTCGTCAAAGTCGAGGCAGACATGGATCGAGTCGCTCACTGGTGGGAGCTGATGGCCAATGTCTGTGAGCACGACCATCACGCCTTGGCACGTAACCTGGGACCGCAAGCCGGCCAGTCGGCGCTGACCGACATGGTCAAAATCCGCGACCGCTGCCGGGAGTTTTGTGACCTGCACCGCCGTGGCTGATTGCAGCCGCGACTTTTTATAGCCAAACTGCGCCCTTCAGGCTTCGCACGCGCGGAGCAACTCGCGGACGAAGCCAACGGCGTCCGCCTGAATCGTCGCCTCGGGCCGGCCATGAAGGAATTCAGCAATCCGCCGCGGCCCGATCGAATCCGGTTCCAGGAAATCGGCCCGCAGGTATTCCGGCCCCCGTCGGGCGCTCGCGTCCGGGAGCAGCGACCGGACCTCGTCCGCCACTTCCACCACGCTCAGTCCGTAATTGCGCAGAAGGTAAAACAGGTCGTAGGCGTCCTTGTTCTCTCCGCGCAAGTGGAAGGCGAGGGCCTTGAGGATCACAAACGCGCCCGCGCCACACACCCGGAGCTCGCGCGTGGCGCGTTCGCCCAAAATGGTCGGGCCGCTCAACGTGACGCGGCGGTGATTTCGGAACGCCAGATGCAGCCCCGGCGCAATGATCGCCGCCCAATCCTTCGTGAGCGGGAACAACCGGCCGGCCTGCGCCTCGGTGCTCGACTCCGGCTCGATCAACAAGTCCACCGTCACCGCCGGGTCGCTGATCCGCCAGCGCTGGCGCGTGGGTTTGCCCTCGTCATTGGCGTCCGGACGGAGGCCGGCGTTCCGCAGCCGCTCGGCCAGTTCCTGATACCGTTGCTCGCCCACCAGCGCGAACGCCAGACCCAGGTCCAAATCCAGCGTGCCGACTGTCGCGTAGTTTTCAAAGCAGGACATTTTTGTAGTTAGCAAAGCAGGACAGTTTCAACGGGGGCGATCGGTGAAGAGGAGTGCGGGTTTTTGTTGGGCATCGGGTGGTGTGGCCAACACGGAGTGGTGGCCGTCGGGGTGGAGGCAAAGCACGACCCTGGTGCCGGGTGGTTTTTCAATGCGCAGGCGTTGCGTCCCGATGGGCACCCGTCCGTCGGTGCCGATCTTGAGGGTCGTGCGCACGCTCCAGACGAAGTCCCACCACGGGCAGCGAGGGGCTGGCGGTGCGCTCGTAGGGTTGGGCTTGGAGGACTTCATGGCGTTCGACGCGCATGGCTTCGTTGACGAGGAGGCGGAGGCCTTCGGCGAAGCCGTCGTGGCCTTGTTCAGTCAGAAGTTGAAGGACGTTGTTCAAGAGTTCAGGATCGGTGTGGTGGGTCATGTTTGGTTTGGTGTGGGATGTGTTTGTGGACACCCCAACAGGGAACCAACGTGGCCCGCCCTCGACCAGTTTTGCGCGTGCCGAGCAGCTTCACCCCTTTGGGGTTCGGCTGCGCTCGACTCGCTACGCTCGCCTTCGCTGCGCCTCACCCCAAAGGGGTGAAGCTGGAGGGAAGAAAGACAAATTACAGAAGCAGGTTTACACCGGCTTCGGCCAGCCGAGTTCGAGCAGAAGACAGGCGTCTATCATCCAATCAAGACCTCTTCGAGGATTGATACCGAAGAAGGCGAGAAGCT
>SXTU01000252.1 GCA_005791875.1 Verrucomicrobiales bacterium | reverse complement strand
GAGACGGACCTCGATCTCGGCCACTACGAGCGCTTCACCAGCACGAAGCTCACGCGCAAGAACAACACCACCAGCGGTCAGGTGTATCAGCAGGTTCTCGACAACGAGCGCGCTGGCAAATACCTCGGCAAGACCGTCCAAGTCATCCCGCACATCACCGACGAAATCCAGCGCCGCATCCAGGTGCTGGCGGACGACGCGAAGGTGGACGTGATCATCACCGAGGTCGGCGGCACGACCGGCGACATCGAGGGGCTGCCCTTCCTCGAAGCCATCCGCGAGTTCGGCCTGGAAGCCGGGGTGCACAACGTCTGCTTCATCCACGTCACCTACGTCCCGTTCATCAAGGCCGCCGGCGAACTCAAGACCAAGCCCACGCAGCAGAGCGTCGCCAAGCTGCGCGAGATCGGCATCAGCCCGCACATCCTCGTTTGCCGCTGCGAGAAGTCGCTCGACAAGGAGCTGCGCCAGAAGATGGCGATGTTTTGCAGCGTGCCCTACGAGGCGGTCATCGAGCACAAGGACGTGGACCACTCCATCTACGAGGTGCCGCTTATGCTCCAACGCGAGCGGCTCGACGACCTCGTCTGCCGCGTGCTGGACCTCCATGTGCCGCAAGCGAACATGGCGCATTGGCAGGAGATCATCCGCAAGCTCATCGCCCCGCAGCACCGCGTCCGCATCGGCGTCGTCGGCAAATACATCGAGCTGCAAGACGCCTACAAATCGGTCTATGAGGCCATCATCCACGGCGGCGTTGCCAACGACTGCGGCGTCGAGATCGAGAAGCTCGACGCCGAGGACATCGAGAAGTTTGGTCCGGAGAAGATTCTCAAGGGCCTCGGCGGCATCCTCGTGCCCGGCGGCTTCGGCGAGCGCGGCATCGAGGGGAAAGTCATCGCGGCGAAGTATGCCCGCGAGCACAAGGTTCCTTACCTTGGCCTGTGCCTCGGGATGCAGATCGCCACGATTGAGTTTGGTCGGCACGTCCTCGGCCTTGAGGGCGCGCACTCGACTGAGTTCAACGTGGACGCGCCGCATCCTGTCATCGCGCTGCTCGACGACCAGAGGCAGGTGACGAAGATGGGCGGCACGATGCGGCTCGGCTCGCAGCCCTGCCAGCTCACGATGGGCACCAAGGTCCAGCAGCTCTACGGCGCGTTCGTGGTCAACGAACTCCATCGCCATCGCTACGAGTTCAACAACGCCTACCGCGAGCGTTATGCGGCGGCGGGCTTCGTCTTCAGCGGCACGTCCACGGATGGGAAACTCGTTGAGTTGATCGAGTTGGCGGATCACCCGTTCTACGTCGCGAGCCAGTTCCACCCGGAGTTTCTCAGCAAGCCCAACGCGCCGCACCCGCTCTTCCGCGGCTTCATCGCCGCCGCCCATCAGCGGATGCACAACAAGCCGCTTTGAAGCTGGCTTGGCTGTAGCGGCGGTCTGCGACCGCTGAGGCTCGGGGGCCACAACTGCCTGTTCGTCCGGCGCTCACAGAGCGCCGCTACAGTTTTCGAGCGGTTGCTCAAGGCAGCTTGAACTTCGGGCACTGGCTGAGGAACTGGATGGGGTTCCGGTAAATCACCTTGTCAATCAAGTCGGCGGGCCAGCCGCGGCGCTTCATCTCCAACGCGGTTCGTGGGACAGCGAGCGGGATGCTCACGCCCCAGTCGCACGCGGAGTTCATCCAGATGCGCTCGTGCGAATACAAGTCCAGCATGTCCACCGCGCGCGCGGGCGAGCACTTGCTTTCAGGATAGAGCGTCATGCCCGCCCAGAAGCCCGCGTCCAGCACGAGTTGGATGGTGTGCTCCTCGACGTGGTCAATGATGCAGCGCTCGGGACGAATGCGCTTGTCGGCGCGCAACACGTCGAGGATGAGGCGGGTGCCCTTGAGCTTGTCTTCGAGGTGCGGCGTGTGGACGAGGATGAGCTGGTCGTGGCACGCGGCGAGGTCCACGTGCATTTCGAGCACCTTCATCTCGTTGCGGGAATTCTTGTTCAGCCCGATTTCGCCGATGCCCAGCACATTGGGCCGGTCGAGGAACTTGGGGATGATCCCTATGACATCCGTGGCCAGCGCCACATCCTCGGACTCCTTGGGGTTGATGCACAGCCACGAGAAGTGCGGCAGGCCGAACTTCGCCGCGCGCTTGGGCTCGTAGTCGGTGAGCTGGCAGAAGTAGTCGCGGAAGCCGTCCACGGACGAGCGGTCAAAGCCCGCCCAGAAAGCCGGCTCGCACACGGCGGCACACCCGGCGGTGACCATGTCCTGATAATCGTCAGTCGTTCGGCTGACCATGTGGCCGTGGGGTTCGATGTAGCGCATGAGGGGAAAGTGATTAGTAATCAGTGTTCAGTTGTGGCAGTTGGAGGGAACGCGCCGCGGGACAGATAGAGAATTGCCGCGCCTGCTCCGAGACAGGCGAGCGTATCGGCGACAAACCGAATCGGCGACAGGCGTAGCCGCAAGCCTTGGACGAGCAGCACGATACCCTCAACCAGCATAAACCCACCGAACCACGGAATGATGGCACGGTGTTGCAGCGGACGGAGTGCGAGCACAAGAAACAGCGCACCCACCAGCGAGAACAAGCTCGCCGCCATGCGGAGCCAGTAGTCGAGCATTGGGTCATGGTTGATGTTTCCGGCTCCAAGCTCCTGAAACACCGCCTGCGCCGCCGACCAGCTCGCGAAAACGCCAAAGAGCGACACGCCCCAAGCAAAGGCGGAAAAGGCGAGCGTCAAGCGGAGCAGCTTCAGTTTCATGCTCGTCAGAGTTTCACCAACTTCAACCCCGCCGCCGTAACCAGCTTCGCCTGCCGGTCGTCGAAGGTCAGCAGATGGCGCAGGCCGAGTTCCACCGCGCACGCCACGTGCAACACGTCCAGCGTGCGTGTTCCCACGGTTGGTGAATGAGCGCGGCTCAACTCCGCCGCGCGGTTCAGCGCCGCCCGCCACAGGATATCCACCTGGTCGAGATGGCCGTCCTCGAAGTCCGCGTCAATGTTCGCCCAAGCTTGCTTGGCCTGCTCCAAGGTCCGCTCGCCGCGAAACACCGTCAGGCTGACGGCGTTGACCAGCTCCGTGCGTCCGTGGTGGGTGACTGGCAGGTTGCCTTTGGTGCGCGTCCTCCAGAGGTGCATTTCGCGCGAGCCGGGCTGGTTCAAGTAGAGCCGGCTCAGGGCGCTCGGGTCCACATAGACGACTTCAGCGTTCACCGCGATTCTCCTCGTGCAACCGCCGGGCCTGTTCAGCGGTCAGCGGAACAGGCTGCTCCTCCTGTAGCCGCGCGTAGTAGTCGGGCAGTGGGCGACGCTTCCTCGGCCGCTTGGCGGTCGGCATCATGTCGAAACTCGGAACGCCGTTGTCGGTGATGGTGACCATGCCAAACTGCTCGATCTTCCGCTTCACGGAACGGAAGTCGGTTCGGAGTTCGCGGACGGTGACGGTGGCCGTGCTCATGGTGTGAAACAGTGGTGTTTCACGGGTGGGTTGTCAAACCTTCGCACCCGGCCACGCGCCAGTCGCACCCTTCACTGTCGCCCTCGCCAGTGGCTTCGTCGTCGGGTCGCTGAAGGAGAGGAGGACGCGCTTGGCGCGGTGGGGCTTCTTCTCGGCCAGGTGCTTCAGCGCGGTGCGGAAGGCGGCGAGGCGGAAGTCGGCGTCGCCCTCGGAGCGGTCCACGCGGTCGAGGAAGGCGGCGAGGTCGATGACCTTGTGCCGCGCGTCCATGAAGTATTGGTCGAGCACTTGTTGGCGAGTCATAGAGTGGAGCCAATTAACCGCAGGCAGGCCCGGATGACAATCCGCGAATCGCCACGGGAGCGCGGGGCGCACGCCGTGCAACTCCTGCGCTTGCCTTGCGCCGTGCTTTCCATATTCTGTCAACCATGCGAACGAACTCGTTTGACGCCAGTGTTCACGAACGCCTTTCCGATCTAGGCCAGCGCGTGCTCAACGGCGGGCGCATTGAGCGCGCCGAGGCGCTGTGGCTTTTCCAGTTGGAGGACACCGCCGACATCTTCGAGCTGATGGCCTGGGCCAACCGCATTCGCGAGCACTACAAGGGCAACAAGATTCACCTCTGCTCCATCGTCAACGCCAAGGCCGGCGCGTGCTCGGAGAATTGCAGCTTTTGCGCGCAGTCCGCCCATCACCAGACCACCTCGCCGCGTTACGGCTTTGTGGACCCCGAGCCGGTTCAAAACGCGCTCACCGAGGCGCAGCAAAACCAAGTGACTGCCGTCGGCCTCGTCGCCGCGTGGCGCGGACTTAACGAAGGACCGATGCTCGACGAGGTCTGCGACCGGATCAGCGAGATGAAGGCCAGCGGCAAGTCCCGCCCTGACGCATCCCTCGGTCTCATCAAGACCCAGAAAGTCGCCGACCGCCTCAAATCCGCCGGCCTCGAGTGCTACGGCCACAATCTGGAAAGCTCCCGCCGCTTCTTCCCGCAGACGTGTTCAACGCACACCTTCGACGACCGACTGGAAACCATCGGCTACCTCAAGAAGGCCGGCATCAAGATTTGCTCAGGCGGCATCATCGGCATGGGCGAGACGCGCGAAGACCGCTGCGACCTCGCGCTGTCCCTGCGCGAGATTGGCGCGAACGTCTGCCCCATCAACATCCTCAACCCCATCCCCGGCACGCCGTTCGCCAAGCTCGCGCCGCTGCCGCCGATGGAAATCCTCAAGACCATCGCCTGCTTCCGCTTCGTCCTGCCGCGCCAGGAAATCATGATCGCCGGTGGCCGCACCGTGAACCTGCGCGACCTCCAGAGCATGATCTTCGCAGCCGGCGCGAGCGCGCTCATGGTTGGAAATTATCTGACCACCCTGAACCAGTCCGTGGAAAAAGATCTCCAGATGCTGAAGGACCTGGGCCTGGACCCGAACTGGGAGGGCCACGACTTCGCCGATCAGGAGCCGGGTAATTGTGGCTGCGGGGAGAAGACGTGCGAAACGGCGGCGGTCTCTGCGTGAGCTGGTTTTCGCAGCCACAGTGGTCAGAGGTCTCCGGCAGTCGCCTGGCCTGATTCCACACTTCGCTGCGTCCTTCAACGACCGCCGCCTCTGAAGCTTGCGTCAGGTTTTTGGGAAGGGCGCGATCCATCCCGCGTTCGGGCTAGGGGTGCATTCGTGCCCCACAGGCCGATCTTTCGATTTTTTCAACGAGTTTCAGGGCCGACGTCAGTCGTGAAGCGGCGCTGGCCTCGTGCCTCCGGCCCCTCAGTCACTCCGTTGCCGCTGCCCTGGGCTTCCGCTTGCGCGCAGCGGGGCGGACAGCGGGTGCGTCGCTCCACAGGCCTTCGAGGTCGTATTTCTTCCGCACGTCCGGGTGCATCACGTGGACGATCACGTCGAAGAAATCCATGACGACCCAGCCGCCGCCGGTCGCGCCGTCCGCCGCGTGTGGCTTGATGCCGTAATCCTTGCGCAGTTGATCCTCGATCTCGTCCACGATGGCGCGCAAGTGCGGCTCGCTCGTGCCGGAGCAGATCACGAAGTAGTCCGTCACGTTCGAGAGCTTGCGCACGTCGAGCACGACGATGTCTTCGGCCTTTTTGTTGTCCGCCAGCTCCCGGCACAACAGCGCGAGTTGTTTTGCTTCCATTGATGGGGACAGTGGCAAACGGCGGCTCAGAGATAAAGCCTGTTCGCACGAATGGCCTCAGCGACGGCACAACTGGTGAGCAGGTCCACCGGCAACCCCGATTTCACTCGCGCTCGAATTTGCGAGGACGAGACGCCCAACGGAAAGCCTTTCAACATCTCGCCACGAAACGGGGCAGGGAAGGGGACACTCGGCTCGCCGGGCCGGGGGATGACGAGAAACTCAACTCTGGCCGCGAGGTCCTCCGCCTCGCGCCAGAGTGGTAGCTTGGCGACGTGATCCGCGCCGATCAGCCAGAAGAGCCGCGCGGCCGGGAAGCAGCGGCGATAGTGGTGCACTGTGTCAATCGTGAAGCTCACGCCGCCGCGCGTGATTTCCTGCGCGTCCACCTCGTAGTGAGGCTGACCCGCGAGCGCGAGGCGAAGCATTTGCAGGCGGGCTGTTGCCGGGGCGGGTTCGCTGCCGGGCTTGAAGGGTGATTGCGCCGCCGGGATGAAGCATAGCCGGTCCAGCCCGAACTCCTCGCACGCCGCCTGCGCCACGAGCAGATGCCCGAGGTGGACGGGGTCGAAGGAGCCGCCGTAGAGGCCGAGTTTCATGTTAGCGTCCGACCTTGCCATCGCCATTCAAGTCCTCCCCAAATCGACTCTCAAGAAGTTCTGTAAGGCACTTGAGTTGGGCACGGGTCGCGTTGAGTTCCAATTCCAACTGGTGAACTCGCCCATCGAGTGTGTGAGTCCGCTTGGCGAGGGCTTCGCTCTCACTCTGGCGGTTGGCGATTTGGTATTGTTGAAGCAGATCCCAAAGCATTTTTGGACTCTACACAGCGCCCCGGATTGTGGGAACCACAACCTCAGCAACACCGGTTCGGCCCGCCATCAAATCGCTTCTCCGCCGCTGCAACGTAGGCTTGGGCGCGTTGTTGCTTCGCCATCGCCTTGCTGCCGCCCAGCAGGTCCACTTTACGGGGGATGCAGGCTTGGGCGCGGTCCACGGCGGCCTCGCCGCTGATTTCCTTGAGCAGCAGGAAGCCGAGCGCGAAAACGTTCCACCACTGCACCGGCTTGCCCTCGGCCACGGCGTAGTCGGGCAGCCAGACCGGGTAGGTCTCGGAGAGCTTCGGTTCACGGTGCTTCAGGAGAAGCGAGAGCCACTCGTAGATGCTCAGGAGCACGATGGCGATGACCAGCGTCATGAACGTGCCGGCGACAATGGCGTTGAGCTGGTTGTTGAAGCGCAGCGAGCGGTTGTTCTGCAACGCGGTCTCGGCCTTCACGATGGCTTCGGCGACACCAGCGGCCTTGGCGGTTTCAATCGCTGTTTCCAAGCCGGGCTTCGCGGTTTCCAAAGCTGATGCCGCCGCGAGGAAGCCGATGCTGGGCTTGGGATGAAACATCTTCTGATACCCGGCGGTCAGCGTCACCGACAGCAGCCAGATGAGCGGAAGGAGCGTCACCAATGCGAACGCAGGCCTGCCCACCCACGGCTTTGAGCCTTGGGCTTTGGATTCCTCCGGCGAGAGCTTCGGCCCGGCGAGTTGCAGCTTGAGGATCACCGTCGTCGCCAGGCACAGCGCGATGCTCGCGAGCAACTGGTTCGCGATGCCGAAGAGCGGCCAGAGCGAATTGATGCCGCCGAGCGGGTCGCGCACGCCTTGGATGAGGAAGAAGCCCCAACCCATCACCACCAGCAGGCTGGCGAAGAGATTTGCGCCGATGGCCTTGGTGTCGCCAAGCGGCTTCCAGAGATGGCCGAGCGCGTCTTGAATCAAGTAGCGGCCCACGCGTGTTCCGGCGTCGAGCGTCGTGAGAATGCAGAGCGCCTCGAACATGATCGCGAAGTGATACCAGATGTCCAACCACCGGCCGTGAGTGACCTTCGAGAAGATATTCGCCATGCCCACCGCGAGCGTCGCTGCGCCTCCGGTGCGCCCGTAAAGCGTGTTCTCGCCAACGTCTTTGGCGAGTCCGTCCATCTGCGCGGCGGAGACGGTCACAGGGACATAGATGAACTTGCCAGCGGCCGCCGGGTCCGGGGCCAGCACGGTGAAGCCGGACTTCTCCACCTTGGCGATCGTGTCCGCTGCCACCGCCTCGGGCGTCGCGCCGGCGCCCTTCACGTTCATGCTCAGATACACGCCGGGGTCCAAGGTGCAGGCAGCGATCATCGCCATGATGGCCACGAGCGATTCCAGGCACATCGCGCCGTAGCCGATGGACCGCGCGTAGCCCTCGCGCGTGATGATTTTCGGGGTGATGCCGCTGGCGATGAGCGTGTGAAACCCGCTGATGGCCCCGCACGCGATGGTGATGAAGCAGAACGGAAAGAGCGCTCCCGCCACGACCAGCCCGGAGCCGTCAGCGAACTTCGAGACGGGCGGCATCTTCAAGTCCGGCAGCACGATGAACACGCCGACCGCCAGCGCGAAGATGGTGCCGAGCTTCATAAACGTGCTGAGGTAGTCGCGCGGCGCGAGCAGCAGCCACACGGGCAAGACGCTTGCCGCGAAGCCGTAAATGATGACTGACCAGGCGAGTGGCTCGGCTTTCAGGGTGAAAACCTTCGCCAAGTCCGCGTGCGCGTGGACGAACTGCCCGCCCCACACCGCCAGCAGCAGCAGCACGACGCCGATGGCCGAGACTTCCATGACCTTGCCCACGCGCCACCAGCGCAGGTAGCCACCCATGAACATCGCGATGGGAATGGTCGCCGCCACGGTG
>SXTU01000037.1 GCA_005791875.1 Verrucomicrobiales bacterium | reverse complement strand
CCCACCCCCTGGGCGATCGCATCCAGTCCCAGTTCGCCTTTGAGTCCCAGTTGCACGGCCAGCAGTCGCTCGCGTCGCGCACCGGGAGGTTCTGTGTTGAGGCGGCGGGCGACAAGGTCAGCCTCACCGCAACGATCTAGTTTTGCTCGGGGTCTTGCCATGGCCAAAGTCTATCCCTGTCTATACACTTATACCAGACAATTTACGTAGTTGGTATAAGGCGCTTTGCCTCTGCGGACGGCTCGTTGCAGCACCCGTTTCCGACCAATTTTTGCCTCCCAGCGGTTCAAGGGTGTCATCAACGTCCAGCGGTGTTGAAAGTTGACTGAAAGAGGGCGTTTGGGACTCCCACTGTTGAACGGCAGAGTTGAACTCGATGTTGGTGGCACGGTGGACTTCCAAGGTGCCGAGGGATTGCAGCGGGATGGCGTCGGTGTGGAGACAATGCACAACGCCATCCAGCTCGAACGTCAGCACGGGGTTCATCGGCCGAGCTGTTGCTGTTGTTGGGAACGGGCTTGCTGGTGGAACTCAGGTTTCTTCACCTTCGAGCTCACGACGCCCAGTGCTTCCTCAAGAAACTTCGTGGCCTTCTCGCAGCCAGCTCCTTTGAACCCGACGCCCTCGATGGTGAACTCGCCGGTGGTTGGCTAGATCGAGACGGTCGCCAGTTTTGAGGAGTGCAAGAAGCTGGTCGTTAAGATCAGCAAAAACCGGCTGCTCGACCGCTTTCGCTCAATCGCCACCACCAAGCATGGGGCTGGGAAGGTGGAGAGCCTGGAGGCCAAAGAGGGTTTTGATGCCGTTGACCCAGCCCAACAGCAGCCGGACGCATTGGTGTTGATGGGCGAGAACGCATTGATCCTGGCTGAGGCACTGAAAGGGGTGCCGGAGCGGTATCGCAAGGTGGTTGAAGACTTCTACCTCAAGGGCTCCACCCAGCAGGAAATTGCGGACCGGCATGGGCTGAAAATTGGCTCTATCGGGGTGTATTTGGACCGAGGGCTGAAGGCTTTGCGCGAGAATCTGCCGGAAGGCTGGCCGTAGTTGTAAGAATCGTTGAAGCGATCCCGTTATCTACTCGGATGAATGATGCTGAAAAATCGAAGCTGGAGCAGGAACTGATAAAGGCCGCCCCCGTGATCAACCGGCTTGGCGATGGGCCGTCGGTGCTGCCGGACCACATCAAAGCCCGGCTGAACTCAGCTTTGGACAAGAAGTTCCCGCTCAACGCCCAGCAAGCCGTTGAGCAGGCGGAACAGGCTCCAGTCCGAAAGTCTCCCTTAGAACAGATCAGGGCTGAACCCTCGTGGTTGTTGGCGTGGCGCTGGTGGATTGGCCTGACGACCGCCACGGCCGCCGTGGTGCTTATCGTCGTGTTCTCGCCGTTTTTCAGTAGGGGGCGTAGTCCGCTCATTAAGTTCGCCAAGGATGAATCGAGTCTGTTCATGAACGCAGGTCCAGAGGACCCACCCAAGCCCCATCCGGCATGGACAGAATCTGAACCAATCGTGCTGATGCCAAATACGGATAGAACCTGTTTAAACGCTCTGGATCGGCGAGGCCGTTCTCCCTCACCCCGGCCCTCTCCCGCTGGGAGTGGGAGCTACGCAGTCTGCGGTGCGTGAACCCGCAGCTCAACTGCGATGCGAGCGTGGTCGAGTGGTCCCCCTCTCCCAGCGGGATAGGGCCGGGGTGAGGGAGCAAGTGTCCAGTCGCCAGCCGAGTGATTATGCCAGCCTCCATCCGTGGTTGGTATGAGAGAGGGCGCCTCTGCATGGCTATCCATGCAAATTGGGCCTGGTCTGTTCAGGGAGGCTGCCACGGCCGGAAGCTCCGGTTTTCCGGCGGCTTGTCAATGCCATGGCGCGGCAAGGGGTGGCTCGACATTGGAATGTCGGGCTACGGTAAGTCTCGGAGCGCGCGAACTACTGGCCGCCGCTCGTTGTCCGTTTTTCCTCGCCTGTGCCTCCCAGCAACGTCGCCAGATTGTAGTGCGTGTAGCGCGTGTGGCTGGCGACGTTCTTCGAGTCCGCGTTCGCCACCCAGAAGTCCAGCGTGTCCGGCGCGAAGAGGACGGAATGGATGTTCGAGTTCATGCACACGGGGCTGGTCATCAGGTCGCGCGCGCCGTCGGCGTCGAACTTGCCGAAGCCGCCCTTCACGCGGCGGGCCAGTTCCTCGTAGCGGTCGCCCGCGCTCATGAGCACGGCGTCCTTGATGGGATGCGGGAGCTGCGGGTGCGCCTGGTTGGGGAGGACGACCTCGAACTTCGTCGGCGTCGCGGCGATGCCCACGGCACGCTTCGTTTTGCCGTCGGCGATGACGTAGTAGTATTCGCAGGTGCGCGGGCCGCGCCGCATGATGGCGACCGCCTCGTCGAGGGTGCCGGCTTTCTCCATGACTTCACGGATGAGCTGGGCCATCGGCTTTCCGTCCCATTGGCCTTCGCCGCGCCCGCCCATCTCGCCGACGGAGATGTGCTTCGCGTTCATGGCGGTGACGGAGCCGATGAAGCCGGCGTAGCCGACGTTTACCCATGCGTGGCCCTGCTCCGGTTGGTGGACGATGACGGTGGCGTTCTGCTCCAGCCCGATGCCCTTCATGTAGTCCAGCACGCGCCCGTGGAAGATGCGCCCGCCCGCCGTGGCATCGCCGAAGACCGCGAAGCCGCTGCAATGAAACAACTCGGGGAAGTAGTTCGCCAGCCGCGCCTCCTCGCGCAGGACGCCCGCCGCCGAAGCCATCGCGTCCATCTCGCGGGTGTAGCGCGGGTCCACGAACTTGCCGAAGCGGCCCGTGGCCTCCTCAATCTCGCTGAAGAACCAGCGCGACTTGGCGAACGAGCTGCCCACGCCCACGCCATAGAGCACGCGGTCCATGAGTTTCTGCACCTCGGCCTTGAGCAAGGTGCCGTGCTGCGCGCCCATTTCCTCCGGCGTGCCCTTGAGGAACAACACCTTCGTCCCGTCGTGAACTTCCAGCCGACCCGCGCCGTGCGAGGCGACGACGCGGCGCTCGCCGGTGATGGGGCCGAGTGAAGGCACTTGGTTATCCAGCATGGAGGGCGCGACTTGCAGGAAGCGCACGAGGTGGGCGAGGGCGACGGTTTCAACCTTGTCACCCGCGTTCGCGTCCAGCTTCCACTGCTCGGCGGGCCGGGCGGCTTCTTGCTTCAAGTTCCGCAAGTCCACCGTGACGAAAGCCTGCTTCCCATCCGACCAGCCTAGCCGCGCGGGCAGGCCGTCTGTGGCCCGCACCCACAGGTGCAACGTGCCGGCGGGAATCTTCAGCGCCTCGATGGCCTGCGGCTGCGGCGTGGCGCGCAGGACGTGGCAGGCCACGCCTTCGAGTTGCTCGTCCGCACCTTGCTCGACCTTGCAGAGCAGCGGCAGCAACGCGAGTTGCTCGCGCGGCAACGGGAGCTTCCACTTGCCGAGCTTCGTGTTGTCCAGCTTGTCCGGCGCACTGGCGAACCGCGCGACGCCGGGTTTCCCGATGACGCCAAACTTCTTCCCCGGAGCGTGAATCCACAGCGACTCACCATCGCGCCCGGCTGAGTAGCGTTCGCCGTTGATGTCCGCGGTGAGGCGCAGGCGGTTCGGAGCCTGCCACGCGAAGTCCAGCTCACGGCCGATCAAGTCGTTGGGCAAACCGTCGGCGCGGGAGATTTTCAAGGTGGTGGCCAGCGTCTGTGCGGGCGCCCCGGGAGCCGGCTCGATGAGCGCGGCGAGCTTCTGCAACGCCTCCCCGAACAGCGTGACGGGTGTGGTCTTTGGGGTTTCCTGCGCGCGAGAAAGCGGAGCGGCCAGCAGCAGCGCGGCGATGAGCAGCAGACGGACTTCGTTCATGAAACGACCGTAGAAGGCGCGGGACAAGGGCGCAAGGGCCGGTTCTTCTGTAGCGGCGGTCCGTGACCGCCCGGTCTGCGAAGACGGCGCTCCATCACTTGTCCGACCCGAGCGAGAACGTGACCAGCACGGGCCGGTGATCCGAGGCCTCGTGCCACCAAGGCAGCGCAAGGACGCACGTCTGCTCTAGCACGACACGCGCGGCGAGCGCGCGATTCGCCAACACGTAGTCAAAGCGCGCATAGGCGTCCTCGCGATTGTAGAAGTAGGTCCACGTCACGTTCGCGGCGCTGCGTTGGAGCGGTGCGTCAGGTGCGGCGCGGGTGGCCTCTTCGGGGCGCAGGTCCACCAGCGCATTGCGCCCCCGCCCGAGGAGCGTGCGGACCGGCTTGGCGTCCCGCGTGTCATTGAAGTCACCCAGCACTAGGAGCAGGGTGGCCGGGTGGGCCTTGAGCCGGGTATCAATTTTCTCGCGTAACAGCCGGGCTTCCTGCTCGCGCATCTGGGCCTGATCGGCCCCGGGGATGGGGCGCTTGGACTTTAAATGTGCGGCCAGCAGGGTGAATTGAAATCCGAGGGTCACCTGGAGGTCCACTTCCAAGAACCCCCGGCTCACGTGGCAACGTCGGCCTTGCAGTAGGAAGTTGTCGTCCGTGTGCGAACGCCGGGCCGTGATCGGGAAGCGACTCAGGAGCGCTAGGTGGATGTTGGTGTCGTGACCGCGCACATGCTCCCAGTGCGGATAGTTCAGACCGCCGAGTGCCAACGCGGAGCGGAGCTGGAGCAGAGCGTTGGTGCCGCCCATTTCTTGGAGCGCGACGACGTCCGCCCGCAGGGCCAGCAGCGTGTCGCACACTCGGGCCTTGGCCTCCGGCGGCTTGGTGGTGCGGCCCGGTGCCGGGGCATCGAGGTAATTTTCGACATTGTAGGTGGCTACGCTGAAGCGGTCGGCGGCACCCACCCTCAGCCCCAGCCACCAGGCCACCACCAAGCTCATTAGAAGACGGGTCTTCATGGCTAGATAGCATGCGGGAAAGCTGCCCGCCACGGCAAGCTGGAGCCGCCCGCCGGGCACGCCAGCACGAGAGAACAACATTTGGCATTCGTAGTTTTGCTGGTTAGCGTATGGAATGATTAGAGTCAATAAAGCGACCGCCGAGCAAGCTGCCACCGTGAAGCGCAAGTCGCGCGCAAAAGCACCGTTGCACGATGTGCAAAGCGGCCGGGACCACCGCGAATTGCGTATTAACAAGGTGGGCGTGCGCAACCTCCGTTTTCCCATCCAGATTCGCGACAAGGCGCACAGCCACCAGAACACCGTCGCCACCATCGCGATGTGTGTGGATCTGCCCAAGGAGTTTAAGGGCACCCACATGAGCCGCTTCATCGAGGTGCTCAACGCCCATGGCGACATCGTCCACGTTGAGAACATCGAGGACATCCTCGGCGCCATGCAGGCCAAGCTGCACGCCGAGACCGCCCATCTGACCATGGAATTCCCCTTCTTTCTCACCAAGCAGGCGCCCGTGACCGGCAAGGAAGGCGTAATGGATTACACGGCGCGGTTCGAGGCCAGCGCCATCGGTAAGGGACTGGACTTTATCCTCACCGTCATCGTGGGCGTCACGACGCTTTGCCCCTGTTCCAAGGCCATTTCCAAGTATGGCGCGCACAACCAGCGCGGCAACGTCACCGTCTCCATCCGCTCCCGCAAGGTCGTGTGGATCGAGGATCTCATCGCCCTCGTCGAAGCCAGCGCCAGCAGCGAGCTCTACTCCCTGCTCAAGCGCCAAGACGAGAAGGCCGTCACCGAGCGGGCTTACGACAACCCGGTCTTCGTGGAGGACCTTGTCCGCAACGTCGCCCTCAAGCTCAACGCCCACCCCAATGTGACGTGGTATCAGGTGGAAGCGGAGAACTTCGAAAGCATCCACAATCATAACGCTTACGCGTGCATTGAGAAGAGCTGAGGGCGTCCGGCCCTAGTTTGCGCTTGAATCCAACGGTCAATCCTGTGATAAACGCCGCCATTCAGCCACTCTGTCCGTGGCTGCTTTTGAAGTGACTACCACACCCAACCCCCACCGGCCTATCTGTGCAGCGTCGTCCGTTCAGCGGGGCCTCGTCGCCGCCGCCATCGTCCTGCTCGCCCGGATTCTTCCGGCGCGCGCGCTGGCGTGGCTGGTCGCCGGGTTGCTGACCGCGTCCGCCTTCGCCGAAATGCCGGCGTTCCGGTGGGCTTCGCGCGCCGGCGGCACCGGACACGACTACGGCACCGGCATCGCCGTGGACAACGAGGGCAACACCTACATTTGCGGCTACTTCCGCGGCCAGGCGCGCTTCGAGGACTACGCGCTCGCCGGCAAGGGCGAGGCCGACATCTTCGTCGCCAAATACGACCGCATCGGCAAGCTGGTCTGGATCCGTCAGGCAGGCGGCAGCGCGGATGACTTCGCCCGGTCGGTCGCGACTGACGCCGAGGGCAACTGCTACGTCACCGGCTCCTTCCAGTCGCCCACAGTGGATTTCGGCGGCGAGACCGCGAAGCGCAACTCCGACTCGGAGATTTTCGTCGCCAAGTTCGACAGCAGCGGGAAAGTCCTCTGGGTCCGGCAGGCCGGCGGCACAGGCGGCGGCAGCGGCAACAGCGTCACCGTCGGCCCGGACGGCAACGTGTATCTCTGCGGCTATTTCAACGGCGACACCACCTTCGGCGACCTCACGCTCAAGAACGCCGGCTTCAACGACATCTTCGTCGCCCGCTACGATACCAGCGGCGAACTGGACTGGGTCCGGCAGATCGGCGGCGCTGGCGACGACGCGGCCAGCGCCATCACGGCGGACGCGCAGGGCAACTGCTACCTCGTGGGCGGCTTCGAGGACGGCATCCGCTTCTCCCGCGCCATCGCCCTGGGCAGCGCGGGGCTTGTGGACAGCTTCGTCGCCAAGCTCGACAACACCGGCCGCACCGTCTGGGCGCAGCGCGCCGGCGGGCCGAACACGGACATTGCCTACGGCGTCGCGCTCGATCCCCACGGTAACGTCATTGTCTCCGGCGGCTTTAACGGCACCGAATCCTACGCCTCCGAGATGCGCCTGCACGCCGCCTTCCGATCGCGCAAGGGCACGCACACCGGCTTGTTCAACGGCAAGGGCCTCAGGAGCGTCGGCGGCTCCGACGTGTTCGTCTCCAAGTATGACCTGCGTGGGAAGCTCGTCTGGGTGCGCACCTTCGGCGGCAACAAGATCGGCTGCCCCGAGGCTGGCTATGGACTGGCCGTGGACGCCAGCGGCCACGCGCACATCACTGGCACGTTCGCGGGCAAGGTCGAGTTCGGCAACAACACCCTCTTCAGCATGGGCATGGGCGACGTCTTCATCACCGAGCTGGACCGCGAAGGCCGCGTCATCTGGGCGCGGCAGGCGGGCGCGCAGTTCTCCGAGCCTATCGCCGGGCACGGCATCGCGGTGGATCGCGGCGGCAACAGCTACGTGATCGGCTACTATCGCGGCAACGTGACCTTCGGCGACCATGTCCTCAAGAGCCTGGGCGAGACGGACATCTTCGTGGCGAAGATCACCGCGCAGTTCGCCCCGCGTCGTTGAGCGCATCGTCGGGCTTCGCCCCGCCTCCGCGTTTCCCGTTTCAACCACAGCCATGACTGTCTATCTCAACGGCCAGTTCCTCCCGAAGCAAGAAGCCCGCATCTCGCCGGACGACCGCGCGTTCCTCTTCGCTGACGGTGCTTACGAAGTCGTGCGCGCCTATCGTGGCCATCTTTTCCGCGCGAAGGAGCACTGGGACCGCTTCGATTACAGCCTTAAGGCGCTGCGAATTCCCCCTCCGGCCAGCGCCGACTTCTCCGCCATCGCGAGCGAGCTGCTGAAGCGCAACACCCTCGCCGACGCCGAGGCCACCGTTTACCTGCAAGTCTCGCGCGGAGCCGCGCCGCGCAAGCACGCCTTCCCGGCGGACATGACGCCGACGGTCTATGCCTTCGCCGCGCCGTTTACCAACCCCGTTGAGAAGTGGGCCAGCGGCGTGAAGGTCATCACGCTGCCGGATCAGCGCTGGGCGCGTTGCGACATCAAGTCCGTCTCGCTGCTGCCCAACGTCCTCGCCAACCAGCAGGCGCAGGAAGCCGGTGCGCATGAGGCTGTGCTGGTCCGTGACGGCTATGCGATGGAAGGCTCGCTCTCGAACTTCGCCGCCGTGCTCGACGGCGTGGTCCACACCGCGCCGCGCACGAACTACATCCTCCCCGGCATCTCTCGCCTCGTCGCGCTGGGCCTCTGCTCCGCGCTGGGCATTCCGGTGAAGGAATTCCCTGTGGCTGAAGCCGACTTGAAGTGCGCCACCGAGGCGATGCTCTTCGGCACGACCAACGAGGTGATGCCCGTCGTGCAAATCAACGACCGCAAGCTCGGCGACGGCCAGCCCGGCCCGCTCACGCGCAAGCTCCAGCAGGCCTTCCGCAACTACGTCGAGGAATGCCAGCGGCGGGGCTGAGACTCCTTGCCGCTAAAGGGCGCAGAGAGCGCAGAGAGGAAAACTCTCAATGTCCAACGTTCAACGCTCAACCTTCAACAAGCGCGCGTCCGGTTCTCTGGACGTTGAGAGTTGGAAGTTGAGCGTTGGCGTTTCCCCTTCGCTCCTTTTCGCGGCTACTTCAACGCCCCATCCACCAGCTCCACCACGCGCGGCGCACGCGTTGCGACTCGCGAGTCATGCGTGGCGATGACGAGCGTGGCATTGTGTTCGGTGCGCAGTTCGCAGAGGAGGTTCAGGATTTCCTCGCCGGTGTGGGAGTCGAGATTGCCCGTCGGCTCGTCAGCGAGGATCAGCGCGGGTTGATTCATGGCGTCGCCTACGACGTCCGCAAGGCCGAGCCCTACGGCGTCTACGACAAAGTCGACTGGGAAGTG
>SXTU01000251.1 GCA_005791875.1 Verrucomicrobiales bacterium | reverse complement strand
TGCTGGTCTATGGCTTCTCCGCAGGAGCGTGGTGAACTGAAATGAAGAACGATGAACTAAGAAGAATGAACGGAGGGCAAGCGCGTCGAGGCGCGTCGAGCCGCCGTCGCTCATTCATAATTCATCATTCATAATTCATCATTCATAATTCATCACTGCCTTGAAGGACCAGCTCCCATCGCCCGACTTCGACCGCAGCCGCTACGAGCGGCCCAATCAGGATTGGGAGTGCGGCTGGACGTGCGACGGCTGCCCCTGCCGCATCGGCCCCTCGCCCTCCGGCGCGTGCCGCGCCACCGCCGAGTGCCGGCCCGTGCTGGAGAAGAAGGAAGGCGAAGCGAAAGGCCGCTGGCGCTGCACGCGGCCCAAGGAGCACGGCGGCCCCTGCCCAGACGGCCCGCAGGCTGACGGCAGTTGCGGTTGCCCCATCCCGACCTGCCAGCCGCGCCGGACGCTCCGCAACATGCGCGGGCAGCTGTGCATCGCCGCGACCGCCGTCACGTTCGCCGTGCTGCTCGTCGGCTTCTTCGGCCCCTGGCAATGGCGCTTCATCTCGGCGGGACCGGTCTCCTCGCACCACCACGGCGTTGTCTTCTCGCAGATGAAGCACTCTTGGCCCGGCAGCGACGGCTGCGGCGCTTGCCACACCGCCGCGCACGGCGACCTCCACGAGTGGGTGCGCGCCGCGTTCCTTGCCCGGCCCGGCCCGCTGGAGCCACACCGCCTCCACACCGTCACCGCAGGGGACATGACGGAGATAGACCGCAACTGCCTCGCCTGCCACCCGGGCCACAAGTTCCACCAGCCAAACGTCATCCGCGACCACTCGTGCTCCGCGTGCCACCGCGAGCACCAGGGCCGCGGCCGAATGCCCGCGCCGGCGGACACGGAATGCCTCTCCTGCCACGGCAACGCGACCGTGATGGAGGCCTCGCTCAAGCAGGGCGAGAAGCTCCCGCTCACAGCGTTCAACTTCCGGCAGGCGGAGGGCCGCGTGCTCTTCCAAGTGCCGCGTCCGGACCAAGGCTACACGGTGGTCTTCAAGTCCTTCGCCGACGATCACCCGGAGTTTCAAGTCCACTCACAGAAGTTGAAGGACACCAACACGCTCGCCTTCAACCACTCGCTCCATCTCTCCGACCTCGTGAAGCGCAACGGCCAACCCCTCGCCTGTGCCGACTGCCATCAGCCCGCCGCCGCCGGCGCGCACTTCCAAGCCATCACCTTCGCCAAGCACTGCCAGAGCTGTCACGCCCTCCAGTTCGATGCCCGCAACCCGCAACTCCGCATCCCCCACGGCGACCCCGTCGGTGTCCGTGCCTACCTCCGCAGTCTCCCCACGCAATACGCCGACCTCGCCCGCCGCTCGGGCGTGACCGCGCAGGCCGAGACGGAGAAATTCGTCACCGAGCAGATGCGCCAGCTCCGCGAGCGCGCCTTCAGCGGCGAGAACTTGGAGCAACAAATCTTCTTCGCCAGCGACCCCTCGAAGCAGCTCGCCATCGGTGCCAGCCCCGGCAACGCCACGCCTCGCGCGCGCTTCGCCGGCTGCGCCTACTGCCACGACGTGAAGCCCGGCGGCGCCGACGGCCTGCCGCACATCGCCCTCGTCTTCACGCCCGACCGCTGGCTCATCCGCGGCGAGTTCAACCATGCCAAGCACACCCTCGTCAATTGCGCGCAATGTCACGACGCCGCGAGCAGCCGTCGCACCGCGGACATTCTGCTGCCCAACAAGCAGAGCTGCACGGAATGCCACAGCCCCGCCGGCGGCGTCACGCACAACTGCGCCACCTGCCACAGCTACCACACCGTCCACGGCACCCACACCCACCAGCACATCGCGCGGTAGAAGAGTCTGTGGCGTGAGAAGGCGAGGGGAAGTGAGGTAGCGACCGTTGGCAGAGCTTCCGCGACAACGACGCATTTGTAGATTTCACCACCGAGCAGAGGCCGGTGAGGAAACTTCGCCGCGTGGACCGCGTCGCTCCTTTGCACCAGTCGCGTGCAACGACGCAAGCGACATTTTGGGCAATCAGCTTTCTAGCGCCTTCGGCGGGGCGAGGACGAAGGAGGCGAGCAGGGCTTGGCGCACAGTGGCGGGCTGGCTCAGGAGCGCAACCACGGCGCGGGCGTCGGGGGAGCCGAGGTCCCGGCGGAGAACGTGCGAAACGGCGAGCGGCTTGCCGTGCTTCTCGGTCTGCTCACCCACATGTCGCATATGCGCGGCGACGGCCTCGTGGAGCTGCGTGGCGCGTTGATACGCCTGCGTATGGCGTTCGAGGTTGGCGAGCGGCTTGGTCGGCTCGGGCAGGCTGTCGTAGGCGGTGTCCGACCAGGGCGAGGAGCCTTCGCGGGAGGCGATGCTCTCCTCGTCAATGCCCTCGGACTCGCGGGACACCGTCTCCGGCAGCGGCGGGGGGGCCGGCACGCGGCGCACGATGGGCGGAGGCGGAGGCGGCGTCCCGGCGGTGCCGTCGAGCGGCGGCTTGCCTTCGAGCAAGCGCTTGAGTTCCTCCTCCCAGTTCAACGGCTGGTTGGGATTTGGTGCGGACGGGTTGCCTCCTGAGCGCTGCTGTTGCTGGCGGTAAGTTTCCTCGTCCTCGCCGCCCCACGGTTCCGCTTGGCCGTCCTTCTGGTTGCGCTTCTGGAACCAGCTCGACAGCGCCGAGATGACGACAATAGCCAGCATCACCCAGATGTTGTCGATGGCGGCGAGCAAGCCAGCGAAGACAACACCGTCACTGATGGGAGCAAGTTCGTTCACACGCGCAAGGCTCAGTTGAATCAGCTCTTCACCTGTGGCGTGGCGCCGGCCGTGGCGATGCTGTCGCGCATGCCGGTGTCGGCCTGCACGTTCTTCATCTTGTAATAGTCCATGACTCCGAGATTGCCGCTGCGGAACGCCTCGGACATGGCCAGCGGAATCTGCGCCTCGGCCTCGACGACGCGCGCGCGCATCTCGGACACGCGGGCGACCATCTCCTGCTCGGTCGCCACGGCGGCGGCGCGGCGGACTTCGGCCTGCGCCTGCGCGATGAGCTTGTTCGCCTCGGCCTGCTCAGCCTGCAGCTTCGCGCCGACGTTCTCGCCCACGTCCACGTCCGCGATGTCAATCGAGAGGATTTCAAAGGCGGTGCCGGAATCGAGGCCCTTCTCCAGCACGGTCTTGGAAATGCGGTCGGGGTTTTCGAGCACGGCTTTGTAGCTCACGGAGGAACCGATGGTCGTCACGATGCCCTCGCCGACGCGCGCGATGATGGTTTCCTCCGTCGCGCCGCCGACGAAGCGGTCCAGGTTCGTGCGCACAGTCACGCGGGCCTTCACCTTCACGGCGATGCCGTCCTTGGCCACTGCGTCAATCGTCACCTTGCCGGAGGACGCGGCGGGGCAATCAATGACCTTCGGGTTCACAGAGGTCCGCACGGCTTCGAGCACGGTCTTGCCAGTGCCCTTGGTGGCGAGGTCAATCGCGCAACTGCGGTCGAAGTCGAGATGGATGCCGGCCTTCTTCGCGGCGATGAGCGCCTGCACCACGGCCTCGACATTGCCGCCGGCGAGGTAGTAGTTCGAGAGGTCGTCAATGCTCAGTGGGATGCCAGACTTCACCGCCGTGATGCGCGTGTCCACGATGAGGCCCACGGGCACGCTGCGGAGTTTCAGCGCGATCAGTTCCGGGAAAGTCACGCGCGCGCCGGAGGTCCAGGCGCGCACCCAAATCATTCCGAAGTTCAGCACGAGAATGCCGAAGACGAATGCGGCGAGGCCCATCGCGCCGTAAAGCACGACCATGATTTTGGGATCGATTTCGGCGAGAAGCGGTGTGAGTTCCATAGGTTGTTCGTGTTGTTTGCTGTTTGACCGGGAAAAAATTAAGTCTTGCGGACGACCACGCGCAGGCCCTCGACGGCAATGACCTGCACGGCGTCGCCACGCTCGATCATCGCGCCTTCCGCAACCACGTCCACCCGGTGGCCGCCGATGATCGCGACGCCCGCCGGACGCAACGCCGTGTGCGCCATGCCGGGCTGCCCGACAAGCTCCGGACGCTCCGTGCCGATGTCGCCCACCACGCCGCTGGAGGTGTAAAGCCGCCCAAACCGGCTGGTTGGAAAATATGTCACCCACAGCACGAAGCCGATGAGGAGCCCGACCAGCGTGCCGAGGAGAATCCAGTTGCCCGTCGCAACGCCGAACTCCTGATAGCCCATCATGACCCCGCCGATGAGGCACAGCACGCCGAGCACGCCGGCGACCAAGCCCGGCAGCACCGTCTCCGCAAGCAACAGCACCGCGCCCGCAAGCAGCAGTGTGATGACAAGAACCATGGTGCGGAGAGTAGGCCAACGATTTGCGCGGGCCAAGTGGAATTCCCGTCACGGATTTGTAGCCATCCGTGTCAGCTGTGTTGTCCGCGGGCCACCACTGTCTTCAACCGGGCGAGGCCAGCGCGGTGCGGACGGACTTGAGCAGGGTCGTCACGGGGAAGGGCTTCGTCACCCATTGGTCCGGGCTGAACCCTTTTTCCCTCAGCGCCGGGTCAGACGCGAGGCCGCTCATAAGAACCGTCTTCAAGCCGCGAATCTCCGATTTGCCGCGAGCGAGGAGCTGTAGTCCGTTCATGCCGGGCATCTTGAAGTCCGCGAGCAGCACGTCCGGCTTCACGGCGGAGTTGCTCAGTGCCTCCGCCGCGAGCTGCGAGTCGTGGAAGACGCGCGTGTGGTAGCCAGCGAGCTGAAGCAGTTCGGCGACGATTTCGGCGGAGACCGGCTCGTCGTCCACGATGAAGATGACCGGTGCGGCGTGCGATGCGGCGGGAAGGGAGTGGGTGGCGGCGCTCATGCGTTCGTAAAACTACGGCCGAAACCGTAGAGGAAGTTCCATGCCACCCGCAGAGCGGCGAGCGGCGAGAACGGGCAGCGGGGCAGGTTTTGCTTTCCATCAATTTGCCCGGCAGATACAACCACCCGCGAAGGCACGCGCGACGAAACCCGCTTACAGCGGGGCCAACGCCCGGTCACGCGGCCTGACTGTCGAACTATCACATGAAAATCGGCATCATCGGACTCGGCTACGTCGGACTCCCCCTCTCCCTGCAATTCGCGCGCTCCGGAGTGGATGTCACCGGCCTCGACGTGGATGACAAAAAGGTCGTCGCGCTCATGGGCGGGCGCAGCTACATCGAGCACATCCCGGCGGCGGCAATTCAGGAACAGGTCAACGCCGGGCGCTTCCGCGCGACGACCGATTTCTCCGCCATCAAGCAACTAGACGCTGTCATCATCTGCGTCCCGACGCCGCTCAACAAGAACCGCGAGCCGGACATCAGCTACATCATCAAGTCCGGCGAGGCCATCCTGCCGCACGTCCACAAGGGCCTGCTCGTCGTCCTCGAATCCACCACCTACCCCGGCACGACGGACGAAGACCTCCGCGCTGTGCTGGAGCGCAGCGGCTTGCAGGCGGGCGTGGACTTCAACCTCGCCTTCTCCCCTGAGCGCGAAGACCCCGGCAACCCGAATAGTATCGTCGCGCAGATTCCCAAGGTCGTTGGCGGCCTCACGCCGGCGTGCTTGAAGCGCGCCGTCGAGGTTTACGGCCTGGCCATCAAGACCGTCGTGCCCGTCAGCTCCTGCCGCGCGGCGGAGGCGACGAAGCTGCTCGAGAACATCTTCCGGGGCGTGAACATCGCCTTGGTGAACGAGCTCAAGCAGGTTTACGCCGCGATGGGCATCGACGTGTGGGAGGTCATCAACGCCGCGAAGACCAAGCCGTTCGGCTACATGGCCTTCTACCCCGGCCCCGGCCTCGGCGGGCATTGCATCCCGATTGACCCGTTCTACCTGACGTGGAAGGCGCGCGAGTATGGGCAGAACACGAAGTTCATCGAGCTGGCCGGCGAGGTGAACACCGCGATGCCGATGTATGTCGTCCACCGCGTGCAGGAGGCGCTCAACGCCAAGAAGAAGTCCATCAACGGCAGCAAGATTCTCATCATGGGCTTGGCCTACAAAGCCAACGTGGACGACGACCGCGAGTCCCCCAGCTACACGCTGCTCGACCTCTTCAAGGAGCGCGGCGCGAAGATGGCTTATTTCGACCCCCATGTCCCCGTCATCCGCCCCAGCCGCGAGCACGGCCACTGGGCCGGCACGAAGTCCGTGCCATGGACCAAGGAAAGCATCGCGAGCTACGATGTGGTGGTGATTTCCACGAACCACAAGAAGGCCAACAACCAGGAGCTCGCCGACTGGGCCCAAGTCATCGTGGACACGCGCAACGCGATGGCCGACGTGAAGGTCAAGGCGGGGAAGGTGTGGAAGGCCTGACGCCCTTACGCATTACGTTATACTCCAGCCCAACCGCGCAACTCGTAATGCGTAACACGTAACCCCATGTCCGCCAACGAAACCCTCCGCGCCGAGCTGAAGAAATCCCCCCGCACCTGGCTCGTCACCGGGGCCGCTGGCTTCATCGGCTCCAACCTCGTCGAGGCACTGCTCAAGCTCGATCAGCGCGTCGTGGGCCTCGACAACTTCGCCACCGGGCACCGTAAGAACCTCAATCAGCTCAAGGACCTCGTCACCGCCAGCCAGTGGGAGCGCTTCCGCTTCCTCGACGCCGACCTCCGCGTCGGCCACCTCTGCCACGAGGCGTGCGCCGGCGTGGACTACGTCCTGCACCAGGGCGCGCTCGGCTCCGTGCCGCGCTCAGTCGCCGACCCCGTGACCAGCAACGAGGCGAACGTCCTCGGCTTCCTGAAGATCATGCTCGCCGCGCGCGACGCGAAGGTGAAGCGCCTCGTCTATGCCTCCAGCAGCAGCGTCTACGGCGACCACCCGGACCTGCCCAAGGTTGAGGACAAGATTGGCAACGTCCTTTCGCCCTACGCCGCGACCAAGAAGTTCAACGAGATTTACGCCGACGTCTTCGCGCGCACCTACAGCTTCAAGGCCATCGGCCTGCGCTACTTCAACGTCTTCGGACCGCGTCAGGACCCCGACGGAGCCTACGCCGCCGTCATCCCCAAGTGGGTCGCCTCGCTGCTGAAGAAGGAACCCGTCTTCATCAACGGCGACGGCGAGACCAGCCGCGACTTCTGCTTCGTGGAAAACGTCGTGCAAGCGAACCTGCTCGCCGCCACCACGGCTAACGAGGACGCGGTAAACCAAGCCTACAACATCGCCGTGGGCGACCGCACCACGCTCAACGACCTCTACCGCGCCATCCACGACGGACTGCGACGGCGCAACCCGTCCCTGCCCGAGCAGAAACCCACCTACCGCGAGTTCCGCGTCGGCGACGTGCGCCACTCGCTCGCGAACGTGGACAAGGCCCGCCGCCTCCTCGGCTACGCGCCCACGCACACGATGCCGCAAGGCCTCGAACTCGCGCTGGACTGGTATGTGGCGAATGTGGGTTGATCCCTGCGAACCACCATCGCGCCGCCTCGCCATCACACCATGAACATCACCGACTTCAACGACGCCCAACGCCAGGCCCTGCTCGATTTGGCCATGCTCGCCGCCTACGCTGATGCCCACTTGGCCTCCGTCGAGGACGAGTGCATCGGCCGTCTGCTCACCGCGCTGGGCTGCGACACCGACTACGACCGCGCCAAGCACTACGACGCCTCCGTCTCGCGCATCAGCCGACACTCCACCACGGCGGACGCCGCGCGCGCCCACGCCATGCAGTTGGGGAGGGAGTTCACCTCGCCAGAGCACCGCCGCAAAGTCCTCGACGTGCTCGACGACTTGGTGACGAGCGACCAAAGCATCGCCGCGAAGGAGTGCGGCTTCCTGGCCGTCGTCCGCGAGGCGTTGCAGATGCCGTGAACTGCCTCCCGCTTTCGACTGCCCCTCTCATTAGCACCCGGCTTCAGCCGGGTGTGGTGCGTTGCAGGCGAGGAGACCGTTTCAACGGTTTCCGCCTCGTGGGCCGAGGATGCCCCGGGAAGCCGTTGAAACGGCTTTGCTCCTTGCTCCGACCTGACACCGGGCTGAAGCCCGGTGCTAATGAGAGGTGCGCCAGACTTGAATCTCGCCTCGCTTCGTTCAGCCTCGTCTCCGCATGACCGCCCCTGAACCGCACGTCAACGAACTCGCCGACTACGAGCGCGTCATCCGGCCCAAGAAGGGGCTCGTGGCCGTGGACTTCGATGAGTTGTGGCGCTACCGCGAGCTGTTCTGGTTCCTCGCCTGGCGCGACATCCTTGTGCGCTACAAGCAGGCCGTGCTCGGCGTCGCGTGGGCGGTGCTCAAGCCGTTCCTCACCATGGTCGTGTTCACCATCGTCTTCGGGAAGCTCGCGGGCTTCTCGGAGAAGAAGGGCATGAACTTCGAGACCTACGCGGTGCTGACGCTGGCCGGGCTGCTCCCGTGGCAGTTCTTCGCCAACGCGATGGCGGAGAGCAGCAACTCGCTCGTCGGCTCGTCGAACATGATTTCCAAAATCTACTTCCCGCGCCTCATCATCCCGGCCAGCGCGGTCATCAGCGGCGCGGTGGACTTCGCCATCGGGCTGGTGATTCTGTTCGGCGTGATGCTTTGGGCGGGCGTGAACTGGCAACTGCACTTGCTCCTGCTGCCGGTGTTTTTCCTCGTGGCTTTCGCGGCGGCATTTGCCATCGGGCTGTGGCTCTCGGCGCTGAACGTGCGGTATCGCGACGTGAAATACATCGTGCCGTTCATCGTGCAAATGGGCCTCTACGCCAGCCCGGTGGCGTTCCCGTCCAGCCTCGTGCGCGAGAAGTTCGGCGACGAGGTGTTCTTCCTCTTCAGCCTGAACCCGATGGTCGGGGTGATAGACGGCTTCCGCTGGGGCGTGCTAGGCGGGGCATTCGAGCCGTATTGGCCGGGCTTCTGGGTGAGCATCGCGGTCATTGCCGCGCTGCTGGTCAGCGGCGCGCTCTACTTCCGCCGCGCGGAGAAGACGTTTGCGGATGTGATTTGAGCCACAGATGAACACAGATAGGCACAGATGGAAACAGGGCGAGGGCTTGTCTCGCTTGGCGCCGACGCGCTTGGGGAATCAGTTTGATGATCGGAATAGCTATCAGTTCATCTGTGTCCATCTGTGTCCATCTGTGGCTTCCCATTTCTGAACCAGCATGGCCAAGCCCATCATCAGCGTTCGCGGCATCTCCAAGCAGTATCGGCTCGGTGCGGCCAAGTCGCAGGACACTTTGCGCGACCAACTCACGCACTGGGCGAAGAACATCGGGAAGGAGCAGCCAGATGCGAACGACTCCTTCTGGGCATTGCGCGAGGTCTCCTTTGATGTGCAGCCCGGCGAGGTCATCGGTGTCATCGGGCGCAACGGCGCAGGGAAGTCCACGTTGCTCAAGGTCCTCAGCCAGATCACCGAGCCGACCGAGGGCGAGATCTACCTGCGCGGTCGGCTGGCGTCGCTGCTCGAGGTCGGCACCGGCTTCCATCAGGAACTCACGGGCCGGGAAAACATCTTCCTCAACGGCGTCATCCTCGGCATGACGCAGGCCGAAGTGCGCGCGAAGTTCGATGAGATCGTCGAGTTCGCCGAGGTCGGCAAGTTCCTCGACACGCCGGTGAAGCGCTATTCCTCCGGCATGTATGTGCGCCTGGCCTTCGCGGTCGCCGCGCACTTGGAGCCGGAGATTCTCGTCGTGGACGAGGTGCTGGCCGTCGGCGATGCCGCGTTCCAGAACAAGTGTCTCGGCAAGATGCAGGACGTGGCCAAGAACCGTGGGCGCACCGTCCTCTTCGTGAGCCACAACATGGCCGCCGTTCAGGCCCTCTGCGGCCGCATCATCCACATGGGCGCCGGCCGCGTGCTGGGCGACGGCAATCCCGACACGCAAATCGCCGCCTACCTCGGCGAGATCAAGAAGCCGCGCACCGACACCGCCGTCCCGCTGGGCAAGATCGTCGAGTGCCGGCAACTGGAGTTCATGCCGAACCCCATCGTCAGCGGGCAGCCGCTGGAGTTCACGCTCGAACTCGGCGCGAAGCAGCGCACGCAGCTCATTGACTGCGCCATCCTGATTTACAGCGTCTATGGCCAGCGCGTGGCGATCCTCGATCTGCGCAAGCCCACCGGCCAGTTCACCATCGCGCCGGATCAGCCGTTCCGCTGCACGGGCCGCATCAAGAACTTCCCGCTCGTCGAAGGCGACTACCGCGTCGGCCTCTTCATGCACTGTTCTGAGTATTACAGCGACTACCACGACCTCGCCTCGCTGACCGTGAGCGCCGCGACGAAGGAAGGCGAGTTGGCCCCCTACGCCGCGCACTTCCGCGGGCTGGTGGAGCTGGAGTGCGAAGTGACGTTCTGACCCTCGTTGCGCGAGTTGGACACCGTCGCGGCCTTCGGTGCATCATCCGCGCGCTGTAATTCGACCCGGAACGTGGCCGCTGAACCGCCCAACCCGTCGCTTGTCCAACGCCTCCTCACCCGGCTGGCGGACGCGGTGTATTTGCACCCGCGCGCGTTCTTCTATCCGCAGGTGGCGCTGTTCGCCGTGTGCCTGCTCTACACGGTGCGGCATCTGGAGTTCAGCACCAGCCGCAACGACCTCGTCGGCTCGGACAAGAAGTATCACCAGAACTTCCTCGAGTTTAAGAAGGAGTTCCCCGGTCAGGACGATCTCGTCGTCATCGTCGAGAGCGATCGGCAGGACAAGAACCGGCAGTTCGTCGAGCGGCTCGGCGCGAAGCTCGAGGCGGAGACGAATCTCTTCACCGACGTTTTCTACAAGGGCGACCTCAAGCTGATGGGCACCAAGGCGCTGCTCTTCGTGCCCCAGGCCGATCTCGTGGAGTTGCAGCAGAAGGTGAAGAACTACCAGCCGTTCATCCAAAACTTCTCGCAGGCGACCAACCTCGTCTCGCTCTTCACCATCCTGAACAAGCAGTTCCGCACGGCGAAGCAGGAGACGAACGCGGAGAACGAATCCATGCTCGGCGCGCTGCCGGCGCTGGAGCGCATCGTGGGCGAGGCGCGGGAAAGTTTGCAGCGGCCGGGGAAGGCACCGTCGCCGGGCGTGACGGCGCTCTTCGGCGGCGGGCCGGAGGCGGAGCGCGAGATGTATATCACCTTTGGCAACGGCCGGATGTATCTCGTGACCGCGCACGCGAAGCACGAGGCGCTGAACGGCGACGCGGTGGAGCGGTTGCGCGCGCTGGTGGAGGAGACGAAGCGCGAGGTGCCGGGCGTGAGCGTGGGCATCACGGGCGAGCCGGTGCTGGAGTTCGATGAGATGGCGCAGTCGCAGGTGGACACGACGGTGGCGACCATCGTCTCCCTGGTGCTGGTGCTCATCATCTTCATCTACGGCTACGCGGAGACGGGCCGCCCGCTCAAGGCCAACGCGGTGCTGGTGGTCGGGCTGGTTTACACGATGGGTTACACCACGCTGACCGTCGGGCACCTCAACATCCTGACGATCACGTTCGCGCCGATGCTGATTGGGCTGGCGATTGACTTCGGCGCGCATCTGGTCGCGCGGTTCGAGGAGGAGTTGCGGCTGGGGAAAACGGAGCGCGAAGCCATCACGCTGGCGATGGTGAACACGGGGCAAGGCATCTTCACCGGCGCGGCCACGACGGCGGCGGCGTTCTTCGCGATGGGCATCACGAACTTCAAGGGCATCCAGGAGATGGGCATCATCGCGGGCGGCGGCCTCATCGTGTGCCTGGTGCCGATGATGACGCTGCTGCCCGTGCTGCTGCTGCGCGGGAAGCAGAACGTCATTGACCATATCGCGCCACCGGTGGACCGCCGCGAGCGCATCGAGCGCATCTGGCTGAACCGCCCCATCGCCGTGCTGGCAGTCACGGCGGGGCTGTGCGTGTTGAGCGTGGCGCGGTTCGATAAGGTTCGCTTCGATTACAACTTGCTGAACATGCAGTCGGCGGGGCTTCCGGCGGTGGTGTTCGAGCACAAGCTCATCAACACCGCGTCGAACTCCGTGCTGTTCGGTGCCGTGGTGGCGACGAACCTAGAGCAGGCCGCACAACTGGAGCAGAAGCTGACGAACCTCACGACGGTCGCGAACGTGCGCTCAATGAGCCAGTTCCTCGCCGAGGACACGACGCCGAAGCTCGCGCTCATCCGGCAAGTCAAGGCGGACGCCGGCGCGGTGCAGTTCGCGAAGCTCGATCTACAGCCAGCAAACGTGCCGGAGTTGTTGCAGGTGCTGTTCTCGTTCCAAGGCTTCGTCGGCCTCGCGGAGGACATGGTGCGGAAGGAAGGCGACGCGAAGCTGGCGCAGCAATTCCGCTCGTTGAAGGAGGCCGTGCAAGCGTGGCGCAACGCGCTGGTAGCTGCGCCCCCGGCGCAGGCGGCTCAGCAGACGGCGTTTTACCAACAGGCGTTGCTCGACGATTTGCAGGACACCTTCACCGCGCTCGCGAGCCAGCAGGCTAGCGCGCTGCGGGTGGAGGATTTGCCGACGCCGCTGCGCAACCGCTTCATCGGCATGACCGGGAAGTATCTGCTGCAAGTCTTCCCGAAGGGCGACGTGTGGCAGCGCGAGCCGCAGGCGGCCTTCGTGCAAGAGTTGCGCACCGTGGACGCGAACGTCACCGGCACGCCCGTCCAGCTCCTCGAATACACCACGCTGCTCAAGGACAGCTACATCGAGGCCGCGTGGTATGCGACGGCGGCCATCGCGCTGATGGTGCTGCTGCACTTCCGGTCGCTCGTGTGTGTGGTGCTGGCGCTGTTGCCGGTGGCCATCGGGACGGTGTGGATGGTGGGCTTCATGGGCTGGTTTGGCATCCCCTTCAACCCGGCGAACATCATGACGCTGCCGCTGGTCGTGGGAATCGGCGTGACCAACGGCATTCACATCTTGAACCGCTTCGCCGAGGAGAAGAACCCGTCCATCCTCGCCCGCAGCACCGGCCTCGCCGTGCTCGTGTCGGGTCTTACCACCATCGCGGGCTTCGGCAGCCTCGTTCTGGCGAAGCACCAGGGCATCGAGAGCCTCGGCTACGTCATGGCCGTGGGCACGGCGACTTGCATGGCGGCAGCACTGACTTTCCTGCCGGCGATGCTGCAACTGCTACTGAAACTCGGCTGGAGAAAAGAAAAAGCCCAGTGACGGGAATGCACGCCCGCCACTGGGCTTGAGGACCCGGGGACAATTGGAACCTCAACTAACTGACAGAATCGTAGTGGCCAGTGAATGAATGTCAATTAAGCAGAATCCTTATGCCCCACCCGCCGCGCAAAGGTCTGCGGCGGCGAAACTTGACCCAAAACCCTGCTCTCCTACCATCCTCCTGCGTGTTTCATCGCACCGCCAATTTCTTGGGACGCATCCGTCTGGCTTTCCTCCTGTGTTTGATGCCTGTGGGTGGCGGCTGGCTTGTCGGGGCCGAGTGGGCCGCTGGCCCGTTCGCGCATGAGTTCTCCCTGACGCTGTCCCCCGGCACGCGCGAGGAATGGCTCGGGCCGCTTTACTACAAGGAAGTTTCCGAAGGTCAAACCACCTGGGCCATCCCGCCGTTCTGGTCGCGGACCGTCAAGCCGGATGTCGAGATGGAGGAATACGATGTCCTCTATCCGTTCCTTTCCTACGACCGCTTCGGCGCGGAATACCGCTGGCACCTCTTCCAGCTTCTGAACTTCTCCGGCGGCCAGACGCAGGACGAGCAACGCTCCGACAAGTTCACCGTCTTCCCGTTCTACTTCCAGCGGCGTGCCGCTGACCCGGCGCTGAACTACACCGCGCTACTGCCCTTCTGGGGCACGCTCAAGGATCGTCTCCTCCGCGATGAAATCACGTTCCGCCTCTTCCCGCTCTACTCACGGACGGTGAAGAAGGACGTGGTCACGGAAAACTTCGCCTTCCCCTTCCTCCACCTCCGCCACGGCACGCAGCTCGACGGTTGGCAGTTCTGGCCGCTCATGGGCCACGAGCACCGCGACCCCTTCACCCGCACGAACTACCTCGGCCTCGAACAGCTCACGCCCGGCCACGACCGGCTCTTCATCGGCTGGCCGTTCTTCTTCAACAACCACAGCGGCGTCGGCTCGACGAACCCCGTCCACCAGCAGGCCTTGCTCCCGCTCTACAGCCACTACCGCTCACCGCAACGCGACTCCTCCACCTACCTCTGGCCGTTCTTCACGTTCACTGACGACCGCGAGAATAAGTATCAGGAGTGGGGCGCGCCCTGGCCGCTCGTCGCCTTCGCACGCGGCGAGGGCAAGCACATGAACCGCGTTTGGCCCTTCTACAGCCACGCCACCAACGCCATCCTCACCAGCGATTTCATTCTCTGGCCCTTCTACAAATACAACCGCGCCCAAGCCGCCCCGCTCGACCGCGAGCGCACGCGTTTCCTGCTCTTCCTCTACAGCGACCTCTCGGAGAAGAACATCGTCACCGGCGAAGCGAAAACCCGCGTGGACCTGTGGCCCATCTTCACCGCGAGGACGGAACTGGACGGCCGCGAGCGCTTCCAACTCTTTGCCCCGCTGGAGCCGCTCGTGCCGAACAACAAGTCCATCGAGCGCAACTGGTCGCCGGTCTGGTCCATCTTCCGCTACGAGAAGAACCCGCGCACCGGTGCGGAAAGTCATTCGCTGCTCTGGAACCTCCTGCGCTTCGACACCAGCACGACCAACTCGCACGCCTCCTTCCTCTTCGGCATCGCCAAGTGCGAAAGCGACGAGCGCGGCGCGAAGTGGCGGTGGTTCGACTGGAAGCGCTCAAGCGAGCCGAGTGCTCCACCGGCGCAGACGCAATGAAACTCCTCTTCGTGTCGAACCTGTTCCCCGACTCGTCTGCCCCGGGTCATGGACAGGTCAACGCCACGGTGCTGCACCAGCTCGCGCGGCATTGCGACATTCGTGTCATCGCGCCGCGGCCGATGCTGCCGTTCAAGAGCTGGCGGGGCCGCACGCCGCGCGACAAGGACAAGATTTTCCAACCCCTCTACGTCCGCACCTTCTACGTCCCGAAGTTCGGCGGCCCATGGAACCACCGCCTCATGGCCCGCGCCCTCCGCGAACCGGTGCGCCGCGTGCGCGCGGAGTTCCCCTTCGATGTCGTCCTCGGCGCGTGGGTTTATCCCGACGCCTGCGCGCTCGACTTGCTGGACGCTGAGTTGCAGGCCCCGCTCGTCGCCATCGCACAGGGCACCGATGTCCACAGCTACCTGCACATGCCGCTGCGGCGACACGCCATCGTGCAAGCCCTCAGCCGCGCCGCTGCCACCATCACGCGCAGCAAGGACCTATCGACCCGCCTTCACGAAGCCGGCGTGCCGTTCATGAAGCTGCGCCCGATTTACAACGGCGTGGACACCGCCACCTTCCGCCCTGGCGATGCCCTCGCGGCGCGCAAGGAACTCGGTCTGCCACCGGACTCGCAGATGATTCTCTACGTTGGCAACTTCCTGCCGGTGAAGAACCCGCTGCTGCTCATCAGCGCGCACGCCAAGCTCTGCCGCATCTCCGCCGAGCCTTGCGAGCTGGTGATGATCGGCTCCGGCCCGCTCGAAGGAAAACTCCGCCGGCTCGCCGGCAAGCTCGGCTTTGGCGCGAACGTCCGCTTCGTGGGCCGCAAGTCGCCAGCAGAAGTCCCGCGCTACATGCAAGCCGCCGATCTCCTCTGCGTGCCGAGCAAGCAGGAGGGCGTGCCCAACGTCATTCTCGAGGCCTTTGCCTGCGGCTTGCGTGTGGTCGCCACGCGTGTCGGCGGCATCCCCGAGGTGCTCGACAAGGGTTTCCTCGGCCGCCTTGTCTCGGGAGCCGATGTGGACGCTCTGGAGAAGGCCCTCGGCCAGACTCTCATGGAAGCCTCGACCCGCGACGCCATCCTCCGCCACGCCGCGCAGTTCTCGTGGGAGCAAACCACGCAGCGCTACATGTCCGTGCTGGAGGAAGCGTGCGAAGGCAGGTCGTAGGCGCAGGCTTCAGCCTGCGAATCGGTCTGTAACTGTAGTGGCGGTCTGTGACCGCCGGCCGGCAACCCCCGTTTGCACAACTCGGCGCTCGCACAACGCCGCTAGAGGTTTGATTTCGCAACCTGAAGGCTGCGCCTACGAGCGCAAACTCTCCCGCCCCGTCATCGAGCGCTCGACGAAGATGCGGTGCCAGAGCTCGAGCCAGAGGAGGGACCAGAGGCGGTGGGTGTGCTGGGCCCCGCCGTTCGTGTGCTCGCTGATGAGGCGCTGGATTTCGGCGCGATGGAACCAGCCGGTCTGCACGAGGTTGCCGTCGGGGAGCAGCTGGTTCAGCACGGGGGCGAGGTCGGTGAGGAGCCAGTGTTTCAGCGGGAGGCTAAAACCTTTCTTCGGGCGGTAGATGACTTCCCAGGGCAGGTAGCGCTCGGCGAGTTTCTTGGGCAGATACTTTTGCACGCCGCCCTTCACCTTGAGCAACGGGTCGAGGGAGCTGGAGAGCGCGCAGAGGTCGGTGTCGAGGAAGGGGCTGCGTAGCTCGAGGGCAACCTTCATCGAGGCCACGTCCACCTTCACGAGGTAGTCGTTCGAGAGGCGGGCCATGAGGACGTGGTAGAGGTTTTGGTCGAGGATGTTCAGTTCCGCCATCTCCGCCGCGTGGCGCTCGTAGATGTGCCACGGACAATGCGCGCCGAGGGACGCGCGGAAACTGTCCGTGTAGAGCGCCTCGCGCTGGCGTTGGTTGAAGGCCATCGAGTAGCCGTGGCGGCGCGCGGGGTCCGGGCTGGCGTGGGTGGCGAGAGTTTTTAGCTTTTGGGCGAAACCGCTGCGCTCGGCGGCGAAGAGCCAGTGTTCCAACGGGCCGCGCACAAAGCCGGGCATCAGCGCCTCGTAACGCATCGCGTGGAAGGACGCGCGGGCGATGTCGTAGCCGCCGAAGAGTTCATCGCCGCCGTCGCCGGTGAGCGCGACGGTGACGAACTCCTTCGCAGCCTTCGACACGTAGTAGGTCGGGATGGCGGAGGAGTCGGCGAACGGCTCGCCGTATTCCCACACGAGCGACGGGAGGATTTCGAGCACGTCGGGCTTGAGGCGGATTTGCTGGTGCTCCGTTTTGTAACGCGCGGCGACGGCGTCGGAGTATTCCAGCTCGGAGAAGTCCTGTTCCTCGAAGCCGATGCTGAACGTCTTCACCGGCTTGCTGGAAAGCTGGCTCATCATCGCGACGACCAGGCTGCTGTCCACGCCGCCGCTGAGGAACGCGCCGAGCGGCACGTCGGCAATCATGCGTTTGCGGACGGCTTCCTTGAGCGCGGCGTCGATGCGCTCCAGCGCCTCGGCCTCGGTGACGTTAATTTTGTCGCGGAAGTTGGGTTGCCAGTAACGCACTTCGCGGGCGCGCACGCCGCCGGACGCGTCGCGCTCGAAGACCTTGAAGTGCGCGGGCGGGAGCTTGCTGACCTCGTTGTAAATCGTGTGGTCCGTGGTGACGGCGAGGTGGTGGAGGTAGCAGTCAATCGCCGCGTGGTTCACCGTGAGCGCCGCACCGGGGAGGGACCAGAAGGACTTGCTGTCGGAGGCGAAGCGGACGGTCGCGCCGTGCTGCGAGTAGTAGAGGGGTTTCTTGCCGAAGCGGTCGGTGGCGATCAAGAGGGTGTCCCGGCGCGTGTCCCAGATGCCGATGGCGAACATGCCGTCCATGCGCGCGACGACGCCCTCGCCCCATTCCTCGAAGCCGTGGACGATGACCTCGGTGTCGGAGTGCGAGCGGAATTGGTGACCTTTGGCTTCGAGCTCCTTCCGCAGCGACTGGAAGTTGTAAATCTCGCCGTTGAAGGTGACCCAAATGGTGGAGTCCTCGTTGGTCATCGGCTGGTTGCCGAGCGGGGAGAGGTCAATGATGCGCAGCCGCCGATGGCCGAGCGCCGCGTGTCCGCCGAGCCACTGGCCACCGTGCTCCGGGCCGCGGTTGAACATCACGTCGCGCATCGTGACCAGCTCGGACTCCACGACGGGGCGATGGTCGAAGTGAACGATGCCGGTGATGGCGCACATGAGTAGCGGCGGGATTAAACCGCAAGACGCGTGCGGGATTCAACGCAAAGGCGCGAAGGCGCGGGGGAGTCAGGAGAAACCCTTTCGCCGCCGGGCCAGCTCTGCCTCCGAGTCTCGAGCACCGTGGAGCACGCCCAAGACCCAGATTTCATCAGGCCGGACGATGTAGAAGAGGCCGTAAGGAAAGCGCCGGAAGTTGACGCGCCTCACTCCGGCGAAACGCGCCGGATACAGCAGCGGCCATTCGCACAAGGACACCCAGCATTGCGAGATTGCGCATAGCTCACCGGCAGTTCAACGCCTTCTCCTGCTTCTGCCCCGCCAGCTTCATCGGCGGGGTTGAACCGTTGTTCTTCGGCAGGTTGAGCAGGCGCTGGGCTTCGGTGAGGAGGAACTTCGTCTCCATGAAGGGCTGGAAGCTGATGTCCTGCCAGCGGATGAGGCCCTCGCCATCAATCAGGAACGTGCCGTGCAGCGGCTGCTGCTCGAAGTCGTCGTGCGTGCGGAAGGCCCTGAATGCTTTCAGCCCCGAGTCCGAGAGCAGCGGGATGGGGAAGCCGCCATTGTATTTCGCCTTCTCCACCGTGAAGTTCAGACCCTCGACACTGTCGGTGCTCACGGCCACGAGCGAGATGCCGGCCTTGTTGAACGCCTCGGCCTCCGGCGCGAACGCCACAAGCTGCTCGATACAGTGCGCGCAGCCGGCACCGAGGTAAAAGATGACGATGACCGGCTTGCCCCTAAACTGACGGAGCGAAACCTTCTTCCCCTCGCCATCGGGCAGCGAAAAGTCCGGCGCGGCGGAGGGCTGCCAGCGAAACGGCCCGAGCGACGCGAGGCTCGGGCGCTTGCCGAAGTCCGAGGGGCGCGTGAGCGGCAGACGCCAGTCGGCGGCGAGCTTCAAGTCCTTCGCCACGGGCGCGAGTCGGCGGAACACGGGCGCAGTGAGGTCAGCCTCGGCGCTCAACTCGCGCAGTTTGTAGAACGCCTCGTAGGCTTCCTTGAACTTACCGCTGCGGTAGGCGAGGTCCACGTAGCTGGCGAGCGGCTGGACTTGGTGCTCGGCGGACTTCATCGCCTCCTGCGCGAGTTGCTCGGCCTTGGCCTTGTCGCCGGCGGCGAAGTGGAGGCGGGCGAGGCGCTCCTTGGGAATGCCGGTGGCTTTGGCGAGCTGCTCCTTGGCGGCGGCGAACTGGCCTTCCTTCAACGCGATGAGGATGCGCAACTCGGCAATGGCTCCGGTGATGGAGTTGGTGTTGCCGGTGGCGAGCAGCGCGGCTCCGCCGCCGTAACCGCCGGAGGGAGCGGCTTTCTTCGTGTCGGACTTCGGGGCAGTTGCAGGAGTGGGCGGTGTGGCGGGCTTGGGCGCGCTCGTTGCGTTGGTGCGCGCAGCCCCCTCACCCCGGCCCTCTCCCCCGGTGGGGGCGAGGGAGGAAGAGGTGGTGGGCTTCGAGTCGCCGGCCTTGGAAGAAAGGGCACCGCTTGAGGAGTTAGTTGTCTGGCTGGAAGCCTGACCTACTTTGGGGGCTTCCGCGGGCTTCGCCGCCGGGGCGTTCGTTGTGGGCTTGGGCGTGACCTTCTTCGCGAGGGCTTCGAGCGCGGCGATTTGTTTTTTGCCAGCGGTGATGTCGCCGGTGTTCAGCGACGCGAGGCCGAACGCGTGGAAGCGGCGAGCTTCGTGGTCGTTGTTCTCGGTGGCCTGAAGATAGACGGTGCCACCGAGCGAGAGGAGTTCGTCCCACAGCTCGAAGCGGACGAGGGTTTCGAGCAGGCGCTGGTAGCCGTAACTGGAGCTGCCCTTGGAGTGCGTGTTGAACTTCGGGTGGCGCGGGAGCTCGATCATGTTCTTGGCCAGGTCCACGGCGCGGCGCATGGCACCGATGTGGTTCAGATCGCGGATGAGCCACTCGTTGTTGTGGGCGAAGTTGTGGATTTGGTCGGGCAGAACGTAGTTGCCCATCATGTAGGCGTGGTCCACGCGGGCGCTGGCCTCCTGCTGCCACGCGGCATCGGAGTAGCGTTTGAGCGCCGAGTAAGTGTGGCCGCTCATGTGCCACATGTGCGCGATGCCAGGGGCGGACGCGCCGTCGTTCGAGGCGGAGACAAGCGCGTTGGTCGCGCGCGCGCCCTCGTCCCAAAGGTGGATGCGATAGTGGTTCGCGGGGTGGAGCGGGTTGGCAGCGAGGATTGGGTCGAGCAGCGCGTCCACCTTCTTCTTGTCGCCGTAGGGGACACCCTTGGAGTTGCCCGCCCAATACTCCACGGCCAGCAGCGCCTTGGATTCCACGTCGGCGGGGAAGTTCTTCACGATGGCTTCGAGGGCCTTCTGGTATTCCTGCCGACGGTCCTTCTCCGGTTTCTTGTCGTCGCGATGGAAGTTTGCGAGCGCGGCGATCCACTGCTGCTCGCGCGGGCTGACGCCAGCCTGATACTTCTCGGCGGTCTTGATGAACTCCTTCGCGCGCTTGGCGTTGTTCACATTGGCCATCGCAATGCCCCAGTAGGCCGTGGCGCAAAACGGGTCCAGCGCCGCCACCTGCCGGAACGACCGCTCCGCTTCCAAGTAGAAGAAGCCGTGCAACTGCCCGATGCCCTGGTCGAAGAATTTTTGCGCTAGCGGGTTCTTCGTCGCGATGGGGAAGTGCACGTTGCCCATTCCCGGCATGAGGTGCGCCTGCTGACGCGGCCCCTCGTTGTAGGCCTCGCCGTGGAGCGACTGGCCGGCGGGCGTGTCGTGGTCCGCGTGCGCAGCGAGGGCGAAGGCGAGGCCGGCGGCAAGGATTGGGAAGGCAAGGCGATTCATGTGCTCAAGCGCGGACGGCGCGACGTCCCGGGCCATTCAGCGGGTGTTCGGAGGATGCGAGGGCGGGCGGCTGCTGACAAGCGGCGAACTGCTGGAGGGAGAGAGACCTCCAACGTCCAACACACGATTTCCAAAGGAGCCGAGCGCCCCACTTTCAACGCTCAACTCCCTACCTCAGAGCAGCCCTGCCGTCTCTGGATAGCCGCACATCACGTTGAAGCTCTGCACCGCCTGGCCGCTGGCACCCTTAACGATGTTGTCCTCGGCGCTCATGACGATGAGCCGGCCCGTGCGCGCGTCGAGCCGCCACGCGAGTTCGAGGACGTTGGTGCCGACGACGTTCTTGGTGTCGGGCAGCGCCTTGCCCTCCAGCACGCGCACGAACGGCTCGTTCGCATATGCAGCCTGGTAGCACGCGGTGATCTGCGCGCCGAGCGCGGCAGCTTCCTCGGCGGTGGAGAAATTTGTTACCGGCGCGAGGTAAAGGGTCGTGAGGATGCCGCGGTTGACTGGGATCAAGTGCGGCGTGAACTGAATCGTCACCGGCCCGCCCGCCGCGAGCGCGAGCTGCTCCTCGATCTCCGACAAGTGCCGGTGCTTGGGCACGCCATAGGGGCGCACGCTTTCGTTGCACTCGACAAAAAGGTAGTCCAGCTCCGCCTTGCGGCCCGCCCCGCTTACGCCGCTCATCGAGTCGGCGATGATGCCCTGCGGCTTGATGAGGCTGGCGCGCAGGAGCGGAAGTGTTGGGAGCAGAATGCTCGTGGGATAGCAGCCGGGCGAGGCGACGAGCGTCGCGCCCTTGATGGCGGCGCGATGCACTTCAGGCAGGCCATAGACAGACTTCGCCAGCAGCTCCGGCGCGGGATGGTCGTGCGCGTAAAACTCCTTGTAGATCGCCGCGCTCTTGAGCCGGAAGTCCGCACTCAGGTCAATGACTCGCGCGCCACCATTCAACAGCGGCACAGCAAACTCCGCCGCCACGCCGTGCGGCAGTGCGAGGAAGACAACCTCCGCCTGGGTCGCGAGCAGGTCGGCGTTTGGCTCCAGGAAGCGCAGCGACTTCGCGCGCGCGTGGCTGGCGAACTTCGGGAACACCTGCGCCACCGTCTGCCCCGCCTGCTGGCGCGAGGTCACGGCGACCAGCTCCGCGTGCGGGTGCGACAGGAGCAACCGCACCAGTTCCTCGCCGGAGTAACCCGACGCACCCACGATGGCGACCTTCGTCATGCGCGGAGTTGTCCGCATTGGACGGGCGCTTGTCAACGGCGGGGCTTCGCCACCTGATCGGGAACTTGATTGCCAGCGCACTGGCCGCCGTCAATATCCGCGCACACAAATGAAAACACCGCTCTGCTCCGCCGCCCTTCTCGCCGCCGCCAGCCTTCACGCCGCCGACTGGGCGCAGTGGCGCGGCCCCAACCGCGACGGGCACGTCAGCGCCAGCATCGCCGCGCTGCCCAAGGAGGCCAAGACACTCTGGAGCATCCCGGTCGGCAACGGCCAGGCCTCGCCCCTCGTCGCCGGCGGCAAGCTGATCTACCTCGACGAGCAAACTGGCCAGGAGGTCGCGCACGCGGTGGACCTCAAGACCGGCAAGGAACTCTGGCAGGCCGTCGTCGGCGAGTCGGAGGCCTTCTCGAACGCCTACGGCACCGGCCCGCGTTGCACGCCGCTCGTGGACGGCGACCGCGTGTATGTGCAGACCTGCAAGGGCGACTTTCGCTGCCTGGCGCTCGCGGACGGCAAGACGATCTGGCAGACGAGCTTTGACAAGGACTGGGCCGCGCCGTTCTTCGGCAACTCGAGCAACGCGCCTGAGGCCAAGGAAACCGCCTCCCGCCGCCACGGCAACAACGGGTCGCCCGTGATTGATGGCGACCGCATCTTCGTCGCCGTCGGCAGCCCGACCAAGGGCACGCTCGTCGCCTTCGACAAGAAGTCCGGCAAGGTGCTGTGGACCGCCGGCAAGGAGAACACCGCCTATTCCTCGCTCATGATGGGCACGCTGGCGGGCACCAAGCAGGTCGTGCATCTCACGGCGGACTCGCTCATGGGCGTGGACGTGGCGAGCGGCAAAATCCTCTGGCAGACGCCCGTGAAGACCGGGGCCAAGCGCCATGTGCTCACCCCTGTCCTTGCGGACGACTCCGTGACCATCTCCTCCTCGTCCGTCGGCCTGACCAAGTTCTCCGTCAGCAAGGACAGCGGCGGCTTCAAGCTCGAGCCCGCTTGGAAGAACGACAAGGTCAAGGTGACGCTCGCCACGCCCGTGCTGGTCAACGGCCACCTCTACGGCCTGGGCACCGGCGGCAGCAAGACCGAGTTCATCTGCGTGGACTTCAAGACCGGCGACCTGAAGTGGAGCCAGCCCGGCTTTGGCGATTACGCGGCCGTCATCGCCGCCGGGGACAAGCTGCTCGTGCAGGACATGACCGGCACGATGCTCCTGCTCAAGGCTAGCCCGGAGAAGTTCGAGGAACTGGGCCGCATCCAGGTCTGCGGCAACACTTGGAGCCACCCGGCGATTGCGGACGGAAAGATTTACCAGCGCGACAAGAAGCAGCTCTTCGCGCTGGAGATCGGGAAGTAGGGAGGGGCTACTCCCAGCCTTCCCACGAGTAAGTTACCCACCAGTCGCCGGCTCCTGGAGGTCCGCGAAACCACCACGCCGAACCGTCGGCGTGGACGACGTTGATGCCCTTGTTGTGCGGCATGGTCGGCCCGTTCCAGTAGGGCATCTCCCAGAGCAAAGTCGCTTTGGAGGCGTCCACCACGTTGATCGTGTGCCGGCCGCTGACGGGGTTATCAAGGCGATAGCCAAAGCCAGGCCGGTTGTAGATGTGCGTCCAGACGTAACTGGTTTGATTGTCCCTGATTCGGTTCACGCCCATGACTGGATCGTTCTTGATCTTGAGTCCGGCGGGGCAGTTCCAAATCCCTTTGGTGAGGGCGGCGACCGTCGTCTGGATTTCCCGGTTTGTGCCAATGTAGGGCTGCATCAACTCCGGCAGCCAAACATTGTTCAAGGTCCCCGCCGACTGAAAGCTCGTGCCCCAGGCGCGACCCCAATTCACCGGGGTGGGATACCTCTCCCCGTAGTCCATCGAGTAGAGCAGGATGGCGGTCCCGATCTGCTTGTTGCTGTTGAGGCAGTAGGCGTCGTCAGCCTTGGCCTTCGCCTTCGCCAGTGCCGGCAGGAGCATCCCGGCAAGTATCGCGATGATCGCGATGACCACGAGGAGTTCAATCAAAGTGAAGGCCGCGGTGGGCCGCTGGGTAAGAGCTGATTGGCGGGTCATGTGGGGAATTTAGGCGCGAGCCTATCGCACGCAAGGGCGAAAACGCGTTCTCCCTGCCGCCGACTTGCAGGTGTGGGCTGGACTCACTTCGTCATCTGATTGATGAGCTTCACCTCGCCGCGCGCCGCATCCAACTCGTAGCGCATCCCCGGCGGCGCGAACGGCACAAACGGAATGAACTTCTCCGTCGCGAGGTCATCGAGCTTCGCCGGGGCTTTCTTGTGCTTGGCCAGGTAAGCCTTCAACGCGGTGTTGAGCGCCGGCAGATTCTGATCGCCAGCCATGATACGCGATGAGCCGCCGGTTGCCGGCGCGGGCGGGGGCTTGGCGACAGGTTCTGCGACCGGGGGCGTCGCCGGGGCTGGCGGCGCTGCGGGCGTGCGGCGCTTGCATGCGACGAAAAGCAGCCCGACGGAGACAAGGACGACGACAGCTTTCATATGAAGTGTGTCCGCACGATAGCGAGCCGGGGCCGCGTCGCAAGTTGAGTTTCGCCTGCTGAAGCGACATTGTCCCTCCCTCGTCTCTCTGAAGCCCATGCTGTGCGCCCAAACTTTCTGGACTTCCCTCTGCGCGCTGTTGCTTTGTGGGGAACTCCACGCGGACCCAGCGCGCTTCGGCGACCAAGTCCGGCCACTCCTCGACAGCAAATGCGTCGGCTGCCACGGCCCGGACAAGCAGAAGGGCGGCCTCCGCCTCGACTCCCGCGCCGCCGCGCTCAAGGGCGGCGAGCACGGCCCCGCGTTCGTCCCCGGCGACGCCGCGAAATCTCTCCTGCTCCAAGCCGTCCGCCACACGACGAAGGACCTCGCGATGCCGCCGAAGGAAAAGCTGCCCGCGAAAGATATCGCCACGCTCGAAGCCTGGGTGAAGGCCGGCGCGCCGTGGCCTGAGCCAGTGGCGGTTCTCTTCGAGGACGAAGCGGAATTCCTCAGCGTGCTCACCAGCGGCAACGGCAAGGCTCGCCTCGTGACCGACGACGTGTTTCGCGGTAAGGCCGCGCTGGGCATGACGCCACTCCAGCGCGAGGCCGCGAAAGTGCCGGGCTGGAACTTCCAGGTCCGCGAGCAGCCGACGGCAGGACAGGTGCGCTTCCTGCGGCTCGCGTGGAAGAAGCGCGGCGAGGGCAGTGTGATGATCGAGCTGGCCCGCAGCGGCAAGTGGCCCGACGCGAAAGACCCCAAAGGCCGCTATGTCGCCGGCCCGAACACGACCGGCTGGGCCGCCATCTCCGTGAGCGACACCGCGCCGACGGCGTGGACCGTCGTGACCGTGGACCTGTGGAAGGACCTTGGCGATTGCACGCTCACCGGCCTCGCACCCACTTGCGACAAGGGCGACGAAGCCTTCTTCGACAGCGTCCTCCTCGGCGTGGACCTAGAGAGCCTCGACGCCTACGCCCCCGGCAACGGCCAACTCGCGCTCAAAGTCGCCGCGCCCACGAAGCCGCTCGGCGACGCCTGGACGGACCCAGAAAATCCCATTCGCAAAATCTGGCGCGGCGAGCGGTTGGACCTGTGGTCGCTGAAGCAGCCCGTGCGACCGGAGGTGCCGGGGGGAAGTGTTCAGTATTCAGTGTCCAGTGTTCAGTCAGCGAAGAGTGCGCCCGGCAGCAAAGGCGCGATTGGAAGCAAGGCTTCCCCACTGAAAACTGAGAACTGGACACTGAATCCTTCCCATCCCATAGACCGCTTCCTCCTCGCCAAGCTCGCCGAGAAGAAACTCACCTTCTCGCCCGAAGCCGACCCACGCACGCTCATCCGCCGCCTTTACTTCGACCTCATCGGCCTTCCGCCGACGCCCGAGGAAGTGAGGGCCTTCGTGGCCGACAAGTCCACCGGTGCCTACGAGCATCTCGTGGACAAACTCCTCGCCTCTCCGCGCTACGGCGAGCGCTGGGCGCGGCACTGGCTCGACGTCGTCCGCTACGCCGACTCGAACGGCCACGAGCGCGACGAGTTCCGCCCGGAGATGTGGCGCTACCGCGATTACGTCGTGCGCTCGCTCAATGAGGACAAGCCCTACGACCGCTTCATCCGCGAGCAGCTTGCCGGGGATGAACTCGTCGCCGCCGCGCCGCGCACGCCTGCCGAGGCGGATGCGCTCATCGCCACGGGCTTTCTGCGGCTTGGCACTTACGACAGCACGGCGAGCATCTTCCAAGAGGACCGCAAGCAACGGAACGACCTGATGGCGGACCTCGTGAACACGACCGGTAGCGCGTTCCTCGGTCTGACGTTCTCCTGCTGTAATTGCCACGACCACAAATACGACCCGCTCTCGCAGGCCGACCACTTCCGCTTCCGTGCCTTCTTCGCCGCCGTGAAGTCACGCGACGACCAACCCATTGACCTCGCGCCCGAGCAGGACGCCATCAAGGCGCACAATGTCGGCGTGGAGAAACAGGTGGCCGAGGCGCAGCGGCCGGTTGACGACTTGCTCCAGCCCGCCCGGGAGAAGCTGCGTGCCGAGCGCATCGCCAAGCTACCCGCCGACATTCAAGAGCTGCTCAAGACCGACGAATCCCAGCGCGACGACGCCACGAAGAAGAAGCTGGAGCCGCACTTGGTGAAGGTGAAGGTCAGCGACAAGGACGCCCTCGCCGCGCTCGACGACGCGGGCAAGAAACTTCACGCTGAAGCCACTGCGAAGGTTGACGCGCTCAAGAAGCAAAAGCGCGCCTTCACTGTCGCGATGGCGGTGAACGACGGCAACGCGGAGCCGACGAAGCTCTTCTACCAGGGCGACTTCACCGAGCCACGCGACGAGGTTGCCCCTGGCTTCCTCTCCGTGCTGGACCCGAACCCCGCGAAAGTGAAGGCCCCGCGCGCCGACACCACGGGCCGCCGGCTCGCGCTGGCCCAGTGGATTGCCTCGCCGGCGAATCCCTTCACCGCGCGCGTGCTGGTGAACCGGCTCTGGCAACACCACTTCGGCACCGGTCTCTTCGCGAACCCGAACGACCTTGGCTACGCCGGCCCCAAGCCCACGCACCCCGAGCTCCTCGACTGGCTGGCCACGGAGTTCGTCGCGCGCGGCTGGTCGGTGAAGGCGATGCACCGGCTGATGGTGACGAGCGCGGCGTATCGGCAGGCTTCCGTAGCAGCCGACGTGAGGAGGCTCACTTCAAAATCAGGCAAGAGTCAGAGCCTCCTCACGTCGGCTGCTACGGGTGTGGGGCTCGACCCCGACAACCACCTCCTCTGGCGGCAAACCCCCCGCCGCCTCGACGCCGAGACGATGCGCGACACCTTGCTCGCCGTCTCCGGCAAGCTTCGCCCCTACGCTGGTGGCAAGCCGCTCTGGCCACCGTTACCGGACGAAATTCTTAAGGCCCAACCCGGCGTGCTCGAAGGCCTCGAAGGCAAGGACAGCGGCCGCCGCCAAGGGTGGTATGCGGACAAGGAGGAGGACTGCGACGTGCGCTCGCTCTACCTCATCCAGAAGCGCTGCGTGCCCCTGCCGTTCCTGCAAGTCTTCGACTTGCCGGACACCTCCTTCTCCTGCGCCCGCCGCGACGTGACCACGGTCGCGCCTCAGGCGCTGAACTTGTTGAACAGCAACTTCTCGCTGCGCACCGCGAAAGCCCTCGCCGCCCGCGTCACCACCGAGGCGGGTGAAGATGCGGGCAAGCAAATCGAGCGCGCCGTCTGGCTTACGCTCGGTCGAGCGCCCACGGCTAACGAGCGCCAGCAAGCCGCCACGTTCCTCGCGAAGCACGGCAACGCCGCGCTGCCCGAGTTCTGCCGCGCGCTGCTCAACGTGAACGAGTTTGTGTATGTGGATTGAGTCATGAACATCTGCCCCGGCTTGCAGCCAAACCTCCGCACCCGCCGCGACTTCATGCTCCGCTGCGGTGGCGGCGCGGGCGCGCTTGCGCTGTCCGCATTGCTGGCGGACTCCGCGCGCGGGCAGAACTTCGCGCAGAACCGCCGCATCGATCTGATGAACCCGCTCGCGCCGCGCCAGCCGCACTTCCCAGCCAAGGCCAAGCGCGTCCTCTGGCTCTTCCAATACGGCGCGCCGCCGGGGATGGACTTGTTCGACTACAAGCCCGACCTACAGAAGCTCCACGGCAAGCCGGTGCCGGACAGCATCAAGAGCATCAAGGACAAGGTCGGCGGGGTCTTCAACTCGTCGAAGAACGAGCTGCTCGCCGGCCCGTGGAAGTGGGCGCAGCACGGCCGCTGCGGCGCGTGGGTGAGCGACCTGATGCCGCACACGGCGAAGCAGGTGGACGAGTTGTGCTTCATCAATTCGCTGCACTGCGAGTCCTCGAATCACGCGCCCGCGACTTACCAGATGAACACCGGCGTCATCCTCGGCGACCGGCCCAGCGTCGGCTCGTGGCTGACTTACGGCCTCGGCTCGGAGAACCAGAACCTGCCGGGCTTCGTGGTGCTGTTCCAGGTTGGTGGGTTTGGCGGCACGGCGAACTGGTCGAACGCGTTTCTTCCGGCGGCGTTTCAAGCGACGAAGTTCCGGCACGCGGGCGAACCGGTCTTCAACCTCAAGCCCCCCGCCGAGCTGGCTGGCACGCAGCGCGACACACTGGACTTGATACAGGCGTTCAACCAGACGCATCGCGACGCGCGGCCCGGATTGCTCGATCTGGACGGGCGCATTGCCGCCTACGAACTGGCGTATCGGATGCAGTCCGAGGCGCTGGGGGTCGGCGACTTGTCCGGCGAATCGGCGGCGACGCTGGAGCTTTACGGCGTGAACGATCCTAAGCGCATCAAGGCGCAATACGGCCGCCAGTGCCTGCTCGCGCGGCGGTTGCTGGAGCGCGGCGTGCGTGTGGTGCAGGTCTATCAGGGCGTGGACAAATACGGCTGGGACGGCCACGACAACAACAAGGAATACGCCGAGCGCAACGCCCACCAGACCGACCAGGCCACCGGGGCCTTGCTCACGGACCTGCGGCAGCGCGGGATGCTCGACGACACGCTCGTGGTGTGGGCGGGTGAGTTCGGACGCACGCCGATGCTGCAAGGCGGTGCGGGCCGTAACCACAACCCCTACGGGTTCACCGGCTGGCTCGCGGGCGGCGGCGTGAAAGGCGGGCAAAGTATCGGCACGACCGACGCCATCGGCTTGCGCGCGGAGCAGGACCCGAAGTCAGTCAAAGATTTTCACGCGACCATTCTTCACGCGATGGGTCTAGCCAGCGACGACCTGTTCTTTGAGCACAACGGCCGGCCGGAGCGGCTCACGGGAGTGGCGGGCACAGCCAAGGCGATCCGCGAGGCGTTTGCCTGACACCGCTGGCGGTGGTTGCGCCCTTGTCTGGCGGGCAAAAAGGAATTGTCTGGCCGCTGTCATCAAGTAGTGTCCGCGCCTCTATGCGGCAGGTAAATCTGGGTATCATTGGCGGTGGCACCGTTGGCGGTGGGGTGTTTCAGGCCATCCAGCGGAACGGTGCGCTCATGGCTTCGCGCCTCGGCGTGTCCCTGACTGTTGCGCGTGTTGCCGTGCGCGACTTGAAGAAATCTCGCACCGTGAAAATTCCCGCCGGTCTGCTGACGACCGACTGGCAAAGCGTCGTCTCGGACCCAGCAGTGAACCTCGTCGTCGAGTTGATGGGTGGCACCACGATCGCGCGGCAGGCCGTGCTCGCGGCACTCAAGCTCGGCAAGCCCGTCGTCACGGCGAACAAGGCATTACTCTCCGCCCATGGTGAAGAACTCTTCGCTGCGGCCCAGAAGCACCGGACGAATCTCTACTACGAGGCGAGCGTCGCCGGCGGCATTCCCATCATCAAGGTGCTGCGCGAGGGCCTCATCGGGAACCGCATCACGCGGCTCTTCGGGATCGTCAACGGCACCTGCAACTACATCCTCACGCGCATGAAGGACGAGGGTGCGGACTTCGCCGACGCGCTCGCGCAGGCCCAGCGCATGGGCTACGCGGAGTCGCCCCCGGACCTCGACATTGACGGCCACGACGCCGCGCACAAGACCGGCATTCTCGCTAGTCTCGCGCACGGATTCTGGGTGAACCCCAAGCAGATTTACACCGAAGGCATCCGCAACATCACGCGGCACGACATCGAGTTCGCGGCGAAGCTCGGCTATTCGATTCGTCTGCTCGGCTGCGTAAAATTTGCTGGCGGCATCCGCCGCAAGAAATCGGCAATCCAAGTCAGCGTCTATCCCGTGCTTGTGCCGAACTCGCACGTCCTCGCCAACGTTAACGGCGTCTTCAACGCCATCCTCGTGCGCGGCGACGTGGTGGGCGACACGCTTTACTACGGGCAGGGCGCAGGCCAAGACGCCACGGCCAGCGCGGTGTTGAGCGATCTTGCCGACGCCGCGCTCGACCTAAAGTGCGGCACCAAGAACCGCGTCCCGCCCTTCGTCCCGCACGAGCGAGACGGTGCGGTGCTGCCGATGGACGACGTTGTGTCGCGCTACTATGTGCGGCTGACGGTGGAGGACCGGACGGGCGTGTTCGCGAAAATCGCCGACATCCTCGCGAAGGCAAAGATTGGCATCTCCTCCATCATCCAACCGGAGGGCCACGATGGCGTGACGGTGCCGGTCATCTTGATGATTCACGACGCGCCCAACGCCGCGATACGCAAGGCGCTCGCGGCCTTGGCGAAACTGCCGGTGGTGAAGTCCGCGCCCGTAATGATTCGCGTCGAGAGCTTTGAGTAAATGAGCACGCTTCTCTTCCGCTCCACGAACGGCCAGTCGCCCGCCATCAACCTCCGCGAGGCCTTTCTAGCTGGGCAGGCGCCCGACCGTGGTCTCTACCTGCCCGAGCGGTTCCCGCACATCACGCCGGCGGAAATCGCCGAGTTCGCCGGGTTGCCTTATCGGCAAGTCGCCTTCCGCGTGCTGCGCAAGTTCACTGACGGCGTCATCCAAGACGACGCCCTCGCCGTGATGTGCGACCAGGCCTACGACTTCGGCGTCCCGCTCGAAGTCATCCAGCGCGGCGTGTATCTGATGCGGTTGGACCAAGGCCCCACCGCGTCCTTCAAGGACTTCGCCGTGCAAATGATGGCGCAGATGTTTGCGCGCTTCCTGCAGGAGGTCGGCGGGCAAGTGACCATTCTCACCGCCACCAGCGGCGACACCGGGGCCGCCGTGGCGCATGCGTTTCACGAAGTGCCCGGCGTCCGCGTCATCGTGCTCTTCCCCCTCGCCGAAGTGAGCGAGAGCCAGCGCAAGCTCATGACCACGCTCAAGGAGAACGTCCGCACCGTGGCCGTGGACGGCAAGTTCGACGACTGCCAGGCGATGGTGAAACGCGCCTTCGCCGACCCCGCGCTCGAACACATCCATCTCTCCTCCGCGAACTCCATCAACATCGGTCGCCTCCTGCCGCAGAGCGTGTATTACTTCTACGCCGCCTCGCGCCTTGCGTGGCCCGGCCAGCCGATGGTCTTCAGCATCCCGAGCGGCAACTTCGGCGATATGATGGGCGCGGTAGTCGCGCGCGAGATGGGTTTGCCTGTTCGCAAAATTATCGCCCCTGTCAACGACAACGACTCGTTCCCGCGCTACCTCGCTAGCGGGAGCTACGAAAAAGTCTCCCCCTCACGCAACTCCGTCTCGAACGCGATGAACGTCGGCCACCCGAGCAACCTCGCGCGACTCGTCGCGGTTTATGGCGGGCACATGGATGAGACCGGGAAAATCCACCGCCCACCCGATCTCGTCGCCATGCGCCGCGACATCTTTTCCAGCTCGATCACCGACGAGCGCACGCGCACGTCGCTCCGCGAGTTTTGGAACAAGTATCAGATATTGCTTGAACCGCACGGCGTCGTCGCGTGGCAGGGCTTCCTCGATTGGTGCGCGGTGGAACCGCTGGGCAACACCCCTGCCGTGATCGTCGAGACTGCGAACCCGGCGAAATTCCCGGAGGAAGTCGAAAAGGTCGTAGGCTGGGCGCCCGACGTGCCTGCTGCGATGACCGCCGGCCTGCAAATGCCCGAGGATTACGACCGCATGGGCGCAGACTACGAGCAGTTCCGCGCCTACCTCCTTGCGCGGCACGCCGGGAATTGAACCGGCCGGCTCCGCATGATCGCAGGCGCGATCGTGGCCGTGATTCTGGAGCCAAAATATCTAGTTGCATTGGCCAATCCGCCCCCTAAAAATTACTTTGTCTCATGAAAACTCCATATTTCCCCGCTGCGACCCTTCTCAAGGTATTGCTCCTGCTGCTTTTCGTCGTCTCGTCCGAAGGCTGTCGCCGCGGCGCCAAGCCCGCAGTTGAGGCCACGTCTGAAACCGCAGTGGAATCGAGCGCGCCCAAGGCAGTCCAGGCAGGCGGATCGGTCGTGATCTTGGCCCCCGCCCCGGCAATCACCAACAATGTCGCCCCGCCGCTGCGAATGGACGCGCAAACAGGAAAGCCGATCCTGCAAGGCGACACGTCAGTCGTGAGAAAACGGACTGCAACCGAATGATCTCCCCGAGCCAGCCATGCATGCGCACCCCGCACCCAAAAGTGGTTTCACACTCATCGAACTGCTGGTCGTCATTGCGATCATCGCGATCCTAGCCGGCATGTTGCTGCCCGCCTTGGGCAAGGCGAAAGCTAAGGGCCAGTCAGCCGCCTGCATCAGCAACCAGAGACAGGTCGCCACTGCGAACGCCATGTATGAGAGCGACAACGATGGAAAGTTCCCCTATGCGTTCCTGCGCCCAGTGGGAGGAGTCCAGATCACGTGGGACGACCTCCTTGCCAGCAACCTCGGCGTGAATCTCTCTCAGGCGGAGATGAACAACCAGGTCATGTTGGCCGAACGCGCTCCCAAGATGCTCAAGTGTCCGGCTGACAAAGTGAATGGCAACCCCACTTTCGTGAACCCGATTTCAGCTGGCGGTCTGGGCGGCGTCCGGCGCACCTACTCAATGAACGCGCACAACATGCTTGCGTGGCAGTTTGGCAACTCGCCGCCTCCCGTCACCGCCCGGGACTGGCCGCCCGGCCCAGGCAACCTCACCGGCCCCGGCCTGGGCTGGGACATCGGCGGCCTTGGCGGCCAGCCCGCCACCATCAATGCGGTCAATTGGGTTGGGCCGACAGGAACGATCAACATTCAGCCCCAGGCCTCATTCCGCGTCACGTCCTTTAACAATCCTGCGAATTCCATCGTCTACGGCGAGAAAGTCTCCTCGGAAAACTTTGCGGGCGCCGGATACTCCTCGCTCCGTTCTGTCATCACGCGCCCCAACCTCCAGTTCGAGCCGATCATTGGCGGCGCGCCGGTCACGGGCACCAGTTCCAATCTGCTCCACGGGGCGTATGTGCTGGGCTACTCGTTTGCGGACGGCCACGTTTCACAAATCCAGCCCATCAAGACCCTCGGGACAGGAACTGACCTGGCCGCACAAACGGGGATGTGGACCGTCGCCACCACCGACGACTGATCTGTGGCGCTCCGAAGGAGCATCACAAACCAGCCCAGGGCAACGCCCCGGGTTACCCGGCAAGGAGATTCCAAGCTGAAAGAGCGACGCAAAATGTTCCGCCCCTTCAGGGCTGCGATCATTCTATCCCGCTACCCGGGGCGTTGCCCCGGGCTGTCATGTCTGAGGCTTTCAGCCTCGACTTCGGAGTTCGGGATCAACCCGAGGTCCGAACTCGCGCTGCGCTGCGACCGTAGCGCAGGCTTGTAGCCTGCCGTTTCCGCCGACTTGCAGTCGGCAAGTCAGCCGGCAATCAGAGACGTTCAGAAAAGTCCGTGGCTTCTGCGGGTTGAAAACCCGCGAAACAGCAGCGCTACAGTCATCAGTCCGCCGGAGCGTTTCGGATTTCGGGTTGAGCGACAACCAAACGGCGCGCCGCAGGCCACTGGCCGGACGCACGCAATCGCCGCGTCCCGTCCCAAGCCGGCTTGGAAGCCGGCGCTCCGCCTACTTCGCGAAGGCCGCGCTGTTCTTGCGGCCGGCGCTCTCGATGAAGGCCAGGAGGTTCAGGATGTCTTCCTTGCTCAGGCCGTCGGCGAGGTTCGCGGGCATGGGCGAGAGCTTCGAGAAGGCGCGCTTGGTCACGTCACTCTTCTTCACGGTGACTTTCGTGTCGGGCTGAAGTTGGTTCGGCACGAGCACGAGCTGGTCGGCGGTTTCACTCATCAAGCGGCCCGTGTGGTCGTCGCCGTTCTTCAGCCAGACGCTTGTGTTTTGGAACTGCTCGGAGACGACCTTGCTCGGGTCAATGATGCTCTCCAACACATCGCGTCGGCTGAAGCGCGCGCTCACCGCCGTGAGGTCGGGGCCGATGCCGCCGCCCTCGATGCCGAAGCGGTGACAGGCGAGGCACTGCGCGTCCACGAAGGCCTGGCGGCCCTTCTCGAAGTTCCGGCCCTTGAGCGGCTGCGCGAGGTCGGCCTCGAAGTCCGCCATCGTCCACGCCTTCACGAAGGTGCGCGGTTGGAGCGCCGGGAACTCACTCACGCCGCCTTTGCGCGCGGGCGGGCCGGCCGTGAGGCTCGCGACGAGCGGGCCGAACTCAGCCTTCTCGGCGTCGGTGAGGTTGGACCCGGCTTCTTTGGCGAAGTTCTTGTAAAAGTTGTTGTAGCTGCTGCCGTGGCCGTAGGGGCGGCCGGCTTCGGCAAACCACTTCAAAGTGTCACCTTGGTGCGCGGCGGGGGAGCGGTCCTGTGCCCAGTAACCGAAATACTCGCGGCGCTGGTCGGCGGTCCAGTTCTTCGCGGTGCGGAGGTGGAAGAGGTAATGAACCATGTCCTCCTGCGTGAGCGCGCCCGCCATGAGCGTGAGCGTCTTGTCCACCACGCCGGGGGCGGCGAGGGCGATGAGCACTTGGGACAACTCGCGGTTCACGAGGTTGCTCTTGTTCGGGTAGCTGGCGTTGAGCTTCTCGGTGGCGAGCTTCACCACGTCGGCGGAGGGCTGGCCGTTGCGCGCGATGCTGACTTGGATGACGCGCAGTTTATCGAGCTGCTGGCGCTCGGGGAGTGAGGCGAGCGGCCACTTGCCAAGCGCGCGGAGGCAGTCG
>SXTU01000250.1 GCA_005791875.1 Verrucomicrobiales bacterium | reverse complement strand
GTGACCTCTGGCGACATCACGACGCCCAGCTCGTTCAACAACAAGCCCATTGAAAACCCCTCCGGCATGACCGCGCCGCACTGCCCGGGTGGAACGATCCCCGATGCGCTCTCCGCCGTGGCGATGAAGTGCATGGAGCGCGAACGCGAGCAGCGCTATCAGAGCATCGAGGAGCTTCAGGGGGACATCGCGAAATACCAGGGCGGCTACGCCACCAGCGCGCAGGACGCGAACATCTTCACGCTGATGAAGCTGCTGCTCCAGCGCAACAAGAAGGAAGTCTTCATGGCGCTGGGGGCTCTTGGCTTGGTCTTCCTGGTGATCCTCGGCTTTCTGGGCAAGGTGCAACTCAGCAAATTGGAGGCGCAAAGGGCGCTGAAGAAGGCTGAAGAAACCGTAGGTGAACTCCGCAAAACCGCGCCTTCATTCGCCTCCGTCGCCGAGGGTGATTTGCGCAAGCTTCAGTTCACCAACGCCCTAGTCAACGTGGATCAGGCCATCAAGCTCGACGGCTCCAACGCGAGCTTCCACAACATCAAGGGTAACATCCTCGTCTCGCTCCAGGAATACGAGGGTGCCCGCGAAGCCTATGAGAAGGCGCGTGAACTCGACTCCCGGCACCCCGAGGCGAACAAGAGCTTTGTCGTCCTGGCCGGCGTGCTGCGCGACAACACGGACCACAAGAAGCTGAAGTCCGAGAGCTACCGGAACCTCTACGAGATGATGCGCGAGCAGGGCCGCGTCGAGGAGGCGGGCCTGATGTTTGCGAGATTCGCGGCAGGCGACACCAAGATCCTCGACACCTTTCGCAAGAGTCTTGCGACCGGCGGCATCAAGCCGGAATTGCTGGAACGCGAAGCCTCGGGCGAGTTCCACCTCAATCTCACCGGCCAGAAAGTCTCCAGCCTTCGGTCCCTCGCGACCATCCCGTTGACCACCTTGAACCTCTCGGGCTGCACGGAGATCACCGACCTCTCGCCGCTCAAGGGAATGCCCCTGACGCAACTGGACCTCACCGGCCTCGGCGGTCTGAGCGGCCTCGGCCCGCTCAAGGACACCAAAACCCTCGTGGAGTTGAGCCTGCGGAACTGCATCAGCGTTCTCGACCTCGGGCCGTTGGCGGAACTTCCGCTCAAGCGCCTTGACCTCCGAGGCACGCGCATGACGGACCTCAAACCGTTGGGGAGCATCAAGACACTTGCGGTCCTCGACCTCGGTGCCAGCCAGGTGCGCGACCTCACGCCGCTCGCCGGCAAGCCGCTCAAGTGGCTCAACCTCGACAAGAGCCGCGTCGTCCAGCTCCCCGGCCTTTCCCCGCTCAAGGGCGCGCCGCTCCAGTTCATCAGCTTCAGCGAGACCGGCGTGAACGACATCAGCGCGCTTGCCGGCGCGCCGCTGGTCACGAACCTCATGGACCGGACGCAGGTGCGAGACATCACCGCGCTGAAGGGGATGCGCCTCCAGCACTTGAGCTGCTTCAAGACGCCCGTCGAGAATGTCGCCCCCCTTGCCAAGATGACCTCCCTCCGCTTTCTCGATCTCCGCGAGAGCGACATCACGAGCATCGCGCCGCTGGCCGGGATGCCCCTCGACATCCTCAGGCTTGCCGACACCGCCATTGCTGACATCTCGCCCCTGCAAGGCGCTCCTCTGAACGTCGAACTCGATCTCTCGGGAACGAAGGTGTCCAGCCTCGACGCTCTCCGTGGCGCGCCACTGCAATTCCTCAACCTCTCCAAGACACAGATCGCCAGCATCGCCCCGCTCGCTAACATGCCGTTGAAAGTTCTCCGTCTCGACGGTCTCTCCACGCAGCCGGATTTGAATCCGCTCTGGGAGTGCCAGGACTTGGAACAGCTCTCCATCCCGTTCCCATCGCCCTCCGTGGTCGCGCTCAGGCAACTGCCCAAGGCCAAGCGCATCGGCTACAACGTGCCGTTGGATGACTGGACCCGCGTTACCACACCGCAGGCTTTCTGGAAGGACTGGGACGCCCGCAACCGGTAGCCGCCGAGGTCAGGAGGCGGATTCTGCGGGTGATTTTTCACGCGGCCGGGGCACTTGGAGCAACCGCCTCTGCGCCCGCCGCTTCAGCATGAGAACATGTTGTGCTCACCCTGGAAGCCGCCGAGCGGATGCGCACCCTGCGGCGTCAGCTCGAAGTAAGGTTGAAGCTCCGTGGCCGCCGCCTCGCTCAAAAGGCAGAACTGCTTCAGCCCGCCGCACACCTTCTCCATGCGGAAGACAAAGTTCACCTGCGGCCCGATTAAATTGTCCTCGCCCTGCTGCAACGAGCTGTCCATCCGCACCTGCCCGTAGTGCAGCACGATGCGGAACTGCATGTTCGTGGTCGCCTCCTGCAAGGCGCGCAGGGAGTTGATGGTGGCGGCGATGGCCTCCGGCTTGGTGATGTCCATCGGCCAATAGGCCAGGTAGCCATCGCCGAGGTATTTGTTGATGTGGCCCTGCGACTTCTCAATGGTTTGCTTGCACGCCAGCACCCATTTGCCGACCATCTGCGCCAGCTCATCCTGCGGCATGGTCTGGCTCATCTTCGTGAACTGGCAGATGTCCGCCACCAGCATCCAGCACATGCCGGACTTCGCAGTCTGGTGCGCGGCGACGATGGTCATCATCGCCTCCTCGCCATCGGCGTTCTCCGGCTCGCTGGCGCGAAAGACGAGCGTGGTGGTGGAAATCTGGATGCGATCGTTGTCCTTCAACTGCGCGGGCATCCGCATCCGCTGACCGTTCAGGATTGTTCCATTGCGGCTGCCCAAGTCCACCATGTAGTAGCCACCGTCACCCTGTGCGTGGATGATGGCGTGCCGCCGAGAGACCTCGCCGTCGTTGATCGCCATCGTGTTCTCCGGCAGGCGCCCGATGGTGCAGGTGCCTTGCAGCGGGAATTGCTCCCCGCCATCTGTTTCCAGCCAATAATTCATTGCCGTTGTTCGCTGATTTCCTGACGCCGCACGGGATGGATCAAATTTTTATACCGGCCGCAGCGCAAGGAGAGAGAACCAGCCCGACAAATTCCAGCCAAATTGTTTCAACCGCCTAGGGATTCTCCCGAATGAAAACCTGAAGCGTCGCGGCCGGTCCTCTCGGCGCTGGACGCCACCGCGAATCGAGCGTGAACGCCTCGGCCTGCCGCGAGCTGCTCCGCACCACCACCATCCGCGCGCCGCCCGCCAGGAACTCCGCTGGTCCAGCCTGCGGGTCGTCCCCCAGCCAGCGCTCGCCCAGCAGAAACGCCGTGTAAAGCCCCGCGCGCCCGCCCGGCAGCAAGCCGCTCCCAGCGACCGGGCCGCGATGACCGCCTGCCTTCAACTGCGCCGCCAGTTCGTGCGCCGCGTGGCCTGCGGCATTTGGAATTCCGAACAGCGCCATTGCTAGCCAGAGCACCGGCGGAATCAGAAACGCCCAGGCCGCCACACGGAAAACAGTCGCGCGGATGCGCTTCGCCGATTCCCAATGCTGGCGCGACGCCCAGCCCCACGCGCCAATCACAAGCACCCACACGAACGGCAGAGCGGCGTGGAAATACCTGTTGTCCTCCGCCATCATGAAGAACGGCAGATACAAACCACCCAGGCAAAACACTGGAACCGCAGCCCAGCTCCAGCGCACGCGTCTTGGCCGGCGGCGGTGCGTGAACAGCACAACTGCTCCGCCCACGACCCCTGCCAGGCTCAGGCCAAGCAAATCAAATCCCGGCAACATCCGTGCGGCCGCGCGCGGGTCGTCAGCCCCGGACAGCCAGCGCACACCCCAGAGCCAGTCCACGAGCGTCGCCGCGTTCTGTGCCACCACGGCGAGCTGATGACGGAAGTTCTCCCCGTTCGCGAATGGCGACCAATGCACATACTCCATCCGCGACGGCTCCTCCCACTGCGTCACGCGCCCATCGTCCGGCTGGTGCAGCTTCACCATCGCCGGGTGATAACGCGCCTGCTCGCCCGGTCCCGCCAGCGCGTGCGCGATTGGCCCCGTCGTTGAGAATGTGAACTTCCCGTAGTGCAGCGACAGCACGCCAATCCACGGCCCCGCCACCAGCGCCGCGCAAAGCCAGACGAAGCCCAGCCGTCGCGCAATCTCACGCCGCAGTTCCCCGCGTCCGCTCAAGGCAAACAATGCCAGCCCCGCCGTCACCAACCCCGCCAGCGGCAGCGCCACCGCCTTCGCCAGATACGCCAAGCCCCACCAGAACCCCGCCGTAGCCGCCGAGGTCAGGAGGCGGTCCCCGTTGACTCCGAGTTGCGCGTTGCGCGTTCCGGATTCCGCCTCTTCACCTCGGCGGCTACGGCGCAAAAATAATTCCACCGTCGCGCTCACCGCCAGCGCTACCAAACCCGCCATCAGCAAATCCGGCGTGATGTGCCGCACCGACCAAAACACCGACCAGCCCATCGCCATCCACGCGCCCGTCAGCATCGCCACTCGTGGCAGCCGGAACGCGCGAAACACCGCCACCGCCCCGCACAGAAACACCACGCCCGACACCGCCATCACCACTCGCGCCGCGACCAGTGGAGCCACGCCCGCCTTCAGCAGCGGCCCCATCAGCCAGCTCAGGAGCGGCCCCCAATACCCCGTCACCGCCAGCTCCACTTCCCCGCCCGCGTAGTAGCCCGCGATGCGTATGTAGGCGATCGCGTCTGGATTCAACTGGTGCAAGTTCCGCCACCCCGCGACCGCGAGCAGCACGGCTTGCACGGCGAAAATCCAGCAGAGTTGGAACTTGGTGTTCATCTGATCCAGAGCGACCGCGCGGAGAGTGATTAGTAATTAGTGCTGAGTCCAGAATGCCACGACAACTCCGCCGCTTGGATCGGACTAATTACGAATCACTAATCACTCTCCCTCCTCCCGACCCACATCAGCTTCCCCCAGCCGATGCACTTCCGCTCCGTCGCGAAGTCGCCTTCCAAGCGGCGCAGCACCGCCTCTGGCTGCCGCAGCCACTGGTCGTATGTTACCCACTCCAATTCCGTCATCGTCTCCAGCGCGTCGAGCTTGGCCCACATCCGCCGCGCGAGACGGAAGCTCCCGACCCAATGCACGAACCGCAGGAACGGCGTCCGCCACGGCTCCACCACCATGAACCGCCCGCTCGGTCGCAACACGCGCCGCACTTCACTCACGACTTTCTCCAAGTCGGCCCGCAGTTCTGGAAGGTGATGCAGCCCGCCCTGCACGATTACGATGTCGCGCGATGCATCGGGAAATGGAAGCTGCCGGCAATCCGCCACCACGAACTTCGCCGGGCCGGAATAGCGCGCCACCAACGCCGCCGAGCAGTCCACGCCCTCCACCCGCGTGAAACCCAGATGATGCAGCGCGTGCAGCCCGTTGCCCCGGCCGCAGAAAATCTCCACCACCTGCGCGTCCCTCGGCCACGTCAGCGCGCCGAGCTTGCGCAGCCGGCGCAGGAATTTCCTCAGCTCCTCCTCGCACGTCTCGAACCGCAGGTAAGCCGCCTCCCACGCGGTCACGGTTGGGCTGGTTTCACTCATGAGGCAGGAGGGGAGGCCTCACGCAAAGGGCGCGAAGGAATGCTGAAAACCGGTTCCCCTCTTTGCGCCCTTTGCGTGAGTCTGGTTTCATCATCACCTCCGATACCACCCCAGCACCGCGACGAAGAAGCTCGCAAGCACCGTTTGAAATCCCAGCGCCGTCAGCGTCACGCCCGGGATCACCCAGCGCATCGTGTGCGCGTAATCCAGCCGGCCGAATCCCGCCGCCTGCCATTGCGCGACTGCCGCCAGCAGCAGTCCAACGCCGCCGAGCAACACCATGACGCCAAAGCACAATCCGCGTTCCAGCGATAGCACCTCTCGCAGCCAGCCGAGCAGCTTCGTCTCCGGCAAAAAACCTTCCCGTGCCGCCAGCGTGCGCGCCAGCCAGCCGAACAGCACGGCTTGATAACCCACCATCAGCGCCAGGCTCGCGAACAGCAGCGTGTGCGCGTCGAACGTCGCGCCGAAGAAGGTCAGCCCCGGCATCGCCACGCCGAAACCCAGCCCGCCGAGCGCCAGCAGCAGCAGCCCCGGATACACGAACAGCCAGCGCGGACTGCAAATGAGGAAGAACCGCAGCGTCCGCCAGCCATCGCGGAACGTGCGCAGATGCGGCGCGTGCGCGGTGCGTCCGTCGCGATGCAGCGTGATCGGCACCTCCTCGATGCGCGCCCCGCGCAGGCTCGCCTTGATCAGCATCTCAGTGGCGAACTCCATCCCCTCGCAGCGCAAGTCGAGCTCGGGGATCAAGACGCGCCGGAACCCGCGCAGCCCGCAGTAGATGTCGTTCACCGGCACGCGGAACATCCGCCGCGCGAGCGCCGAGAACAGCGGATTCCCCAGCCACCGGTGCGACGCCGGCATCGCCTCCGGCTCAATCGTCCCGCCCCCCGCCGGCAGCCGGCAGCCCTGCACCAAGTCCGCGCCTGCCCGCAGCTTCGCGACGAACGCGCCCAGCGCCGCGAAGTCGTAGCTGTCATCCGCGTCCCCCATCACCACGAACCGACCGCGCGCCGCCGCGAGGCCACCGCGCAGCGCATTCCCATAGCCGCGCGCGGCCACCGTCACCACGCGCGCACCGAGTTGGGTCGCGAGTGCCTGCGAACCGTCTGTGCTGCCGTTGTCCGCCACGAGCACTTCACCGGGAACTTGTTCTTCACGCAGAAAGCGCAGCGCCTTCCCGATGCATGCCGGCAACGTCTCCGCCTCATTCAGGCACGGCATCACGATGGACAGCTCCAAGTCGGAGCCGTCTGTCTGGCCGGAATCAGCGGCGATGGGCACGCGCGAGTTCTACCCGAGGACGACTCAGGCTGCCAGCCCTGTAGCGCCCTGTAGCGGCGGTCTGTGACCGCCGTCCTCCTGTCGAACCGCCGGACCGACAAGACTGCGACTACAGACGGCGGGCACAGACCGCCGCTACAGCTCACATGGCGCATTCGACAGCGCGCGCCCCGTTCCGCTACGCTCCTCCCGATGCCTGACTCGCCGGACAACTCCGCCGCGCGCCACTACCGAGGCGATGCCGGACGCGCCTATCACGAAGGCAAGCGCGGCATCCCGCCGGAGGCCTTCCCGTGGGTCGTGCGTTTGCGGGCGGAGAAATTTGCATCGCACGTTCGCGCGACGGACATCGTCGTCGAGTTCGGTGTCGGCGCGGGATGGAACCTCGCCGGGCTGAAGTGTGCGCGCCGCATCGGCTTCGATGTGTCGGACTTCCTGGAGCCAGCGGTGCGCGAGCTTGGCATTGAGTTCGTCCTCTCGCCCACGGCACTCGCCGACTCCAGCGCCGACGTGGTGATTTGCCATCACATGCTGGAGCATGCGCTGAACCCCGCCGCGTCTCTTGCGGAAATCCGCCGTGTCCTCAAGCCCGGCGGCAAGCTGCTGCTCCACGTGCCATTCGAGAAGGAACGCCGCTATCGCCACCACGACCCCGCAGAGCCGAACCATCACCTCTTCTCGTGGAACGCCCAAACCCTCGGCAATCTCGTGACTGAATGCGGCTTCAAGTTGGAGTCGGCAGGCATTGGCAAGTTCGGCTACGACCGAGCGGCTGCGGCTGCTGCTGTGAAGTTCAACCTCGGTGAAACAAGCTTCAGCTTGCTGCGCTCACTGGCGCACTTGCTTCTCCCAGCCTCGGAAGTGCGCCTGGTGGCAGTGCGATAGCGCGTGCCCGCGACTTGCAGTCGCCCCCCCCCCATGGCTGACGCGGCTCACTGTCGGCGACTGCAAGTCGCCGGCACGGGCTTCGGCTCACAGCACCTTCTTCAGCGCATCCGCCAGCGCTTCGTATTGCGGCAGCGAGTTGTAGAGCTGCGCTGAGACGCGCAGCAGCCGCCTAGGCGGCGCGGGCCACGGGATGACGGGGACTTCGATCTTGAACTTGGCAAGCAGCTCATCCTGCAACGAGTCGAGGTAGAGCGGGTTCTTCGACGGCTTGGCGCTGGGCGCATCGGGGATGGGGACCGCAGCCAGGGAACCGATGAGTTCATCCGGGCAGGGCAGGGGAATCTGAAGCGCGTCGCACAACACGCGGCGGGCTGCGAGCGCGAGGTCGCGGTTGTCCGTCATCACTTCCTTCCAGCCGCCGGGCCGCATCGAGCGGACGACCTCTATCGCCTTGGGCACCGAAAGCGCCGCGCTCGGGTCGCTCGTGCCCATCCAGCCGAACTCGATGAGGAACCGTGAGCGGTCCGTGCGCTGTGAGTTCGCGCCGTGGCTGATGACGAGCGGGCGGACGCGCTCCTGCCGGTCCGCGCGCACATGGAGAAACCCTGCGCCCTTCGGAGCGCAAATCCACTTGTGGCAGTTGCCCGTGTAATAGGCCGCGTTGAGCGCGTGCAGATCCAGCGGCACCATGCCCGGCGCGTGCGCGCCGTCCACCAGCGTGTCCACGTTGTGCGCGTTCAGCTCGCGCACGAGGAACTCGATGGGCATCACCAGCCCGGTCTGGCTGGTCACATGGTCCAGCAACGCCAGCCGCGTGCGCCACGTCACCGCGCCCATCACGGCCTCGATGATTTCCTCCGCGCTCGCGAGCGGAAACGGAATCTTCGCCACGACCACCTTTGCGCCGGTGCGCTGGGCGACGTAGTCCAAGGCGTTGCGGCAGGCGTTGTATTCGTGGTCTGTGACGAGCAGCTCATCGCCCGGCTCGAAGGTGAGCGAGCGCAGCACCGCGTTCACGCCAGACGTGGCGTTGGGGACGAAGACAAGATTCTCCGCCTTGCCGCCAAGAAACTTCGCCAGCCGGACGCGAGCCCAGTCGAGCAGCTCCTCCAAGTCGCGCACGAAGAACTTCACCGGCTGCCGCTCCATCCGCTCCCGCACATCACGCTGGAACTCCAGCACCCGCAGCGGGCAACTGCCGAACGAGCCGTGGTTCAGGAAAGTGACGGCGGGGTCGAGGGACCAGATGCTGGCGGGACGCTTGGTCGTGGGCGGAGTTGGGATGGCCGCTGACTTGCGAGACAGTCTGAACACGCGGAAAGCTGGGGCGGACTGTGTCGTTTTGGAAAGTCTAAACTGGCTCATCCGCCAGCACGAAGCCCTCCCCGTCATCACCGTCGGGCTTGGCGTTCCAACTCACCCGTGCGGTTTTACATCAGCCAACGCATTGCGAACGCTCCCGCGAGCAACAGCCCCGCCGCCACGTCCCGCTTCCCGAACTTGTCGCCCGGCCCTCGTGCGCGGACGAACTCCAGCAGCGCTCCCGTCGGACACCCGTATTTGCAATACGCCTTCGGCACGCTCACAGCGGCGAGCAAGCCGATGCCGGCCACGGCGATCGTCGCCACGCCCGCCGAGCGGATGACGTAGGCGTCGAACGGCTCAAGACTCGCCAGATCAAAGTTCAGCGGCAGCATCACCACGGTCAGCACGAGCAGCAGCAAAGCCCCCGGCAGCCACCGCAGCGCACGATCCAGCGCCCCGGCACACGGATACGCCATCGCACCGGCGCGAGGCGCGTGACGATCTCCTGTGCCGCACCGTGCGGACAAAGCTGCTGGCAATACAGCGGCCTCTTCCCCACCCACGGCACCGCAGAAGCTGCCGCAGCGAACAGCACAAGACCGGGGGCCATGCGCCACGCCACGCACGACTTTGCCCATCCAGCAAGCAAGGACTGCGCGAGCAGGTCGCCGTTGAGCAAACCCACGTAGCCGATCACCACCCACTGAAACCACCGCGCCAGCCCGAAGTCCCGCACGCCCACGCGCACCGATTGCGGACGCAGCTCCCCCTGCGCGACACGGAAGCGATCCACGATGCCCTCCGCCACCGCCAGGCTCGTCATCGTCGCGCCGGATACGCCCTCCACGCCGGCCGCTTTCAAGTCCATCCCCGCGACCTCCTCCCACGTCAGGCCGGTCCACGTCTTCTTGAAGTGCCGGTCCGCCATCACGTCGCCCACATGCGTCTTCGTATCCTCGGACTTGCGGATGCGGAAGCCCAGCACGCGGCCCTCGCGATCCAGCGCCACGAGCGTGTCCGTGATGCCGCAATAGCCGATGATCCGCTCCGCATGCGGCAACGTGCGGATCAAGTAGCCCAGCTCCGCACCGTCCCCGGCCAGCACGAGAAACCCGCCGCGCGCGCCGAGGTCCAGCCGGAGTTCCGCCGCGTTCGTGAACCACCCCGTGACCTCCGCCACGCGCACCGGCGCGTCTCCCTCCACGCGCAGGCGCGGGTGATGCGCGCGGACCAGCCACGCCACCGCCAGCAGGATGCCGAGGCGGTAGAGTTGGAGCAACGCGAAGCGCGGACGCTCGGGCGCGAGCATAGGAATTCACGCGCTACTCGGCAGCAGAAATTGCAGGAGACGGGCGGGTCCCGTGACTGCCGGAGAGGCTGTCCGCAGTGGTGTCAGCGCTCAGGACGCTGCACAACGCGAGGTTCAAGAGAGTTGGTATCTTATCGAGCAGATTGCTGTTAAGTCTGGTGCGAATATCCAAAGATGAAAATCGACGTCATCTCAACCACGCGGCTTACATGGCCTAGAACTGTTGCAAGCAGAATCTGCTTCTTTCACACCAGCACTTCCCAGATGACGCGCCCATGCACATCCGTCAGGCGGAAGTCCCGGCCACCTCGCGCCGGAGGCGCGGCGGCCTTCGCCACCTTGAGCAAATTGCAGTTGTCTCCCGCCGGCCTTCTCCCCAACTCTCTCGCCTGGCCCGTAACCCGATTTCGCCATGCCGATGCTTCAACTCCGTCCCGCCGCGCAGTGCGCCGTTGACCAGGTTTCCCTCGGGGAGATCATGCTGCGACTCGATCCGGGCGAGGGGCGCGTGCGCACGGCGCGCGAGTTCAAGGTCTGGGAGGGCGGCGGGGAATACAACGTGGCGCGCGGGTTGCGCCGGTGCTTCGGCCAGCGCACGGCGGTGGTCACGGCGTTCCCGGAGAATGAGGTGGGCCGGCTGGCGGAGGACTTCATCCTGCACGGGGGCGTGGACACGCGGTTCATCCAGTGGGTGCCGTTCGATGGCATCGGGCGCAATGTGCGCGTGGGGCTGAACTTCACCGAGCGCGGCTACGGCGTGCGCGGCGCGGTGGGCATCTCGGATCGCGCGAACTCGGCGGCCAGCCAGATGCGGCCGGGTCAGGTGGATTGGGAGCACATCTTTGGCACCCTGGGAGTCCGATGGCTGCACACCGGCGGCATCTACGCCGCACTCTCCGAGACGACGGCGGCGGTGGTGCTGGAAGCGGTGCAGGCGGCGAAGCGGCACGGCACCATCGTGAGCTACGATCTGAACTACCGGCCTTCGCTGTGGAAATCCATCGGTGGGCAGTCGAAGGCGCAGTCGGTGAACCGCGCGCTTGCGCCGTTCGTTGATGTGATGATCGGCAACGAGGAGGATTTCACCGCGTGCCTGGGCTTCGAGGTGAAGGGCATGGATCACAAGCTGGCAAACCTTGAGACAGAGGCCTTCAAGCAGATGATCACGCAGGCGGTGAGGGAGTTCCCGAACTTCAAGGTGGTGGCCACCACGTTGCGCGCGGTGAAGTCCGCGAGCGTGAACGACTGGGGCGCGATCGCGTGGGCAGGCGGGCAGTTCCACGAGGCGGAGATGCGGAAGGACTTGTGGATACTGGATCGCGTGGGCGGCGGGGACAGCTTCGCGAGCGGGCTGATCTATGGCTTCCTCCAGTTCAACGACGCTCAGAAGGCAGTGGACTATGGAGCCGCTCACGGCGCACTTGCGATGACTACGCCGGGCGACACGAGCATGGCGACGCTGAAGGAAGTCGAGTCGCTCGTGGGCGGCGGCAGCGCGCGGGTGCAGCGGTGAGCGGAGGCGGGCGGGTGTCTGTGATGGTCGGAAGCGGGAGCTTCACGATGGAGCCGTCGGCTCTGGCGCGCTGGGCGGGGCGGGGGATTCAGCGGGCTGCTTGTCCCGCATGGAGAACACCGGGCTGGGGCGGCGGACTTCGAGCACGCAGCGGAAGCCGACGATGTCCACGCGGTGCCCGGGGGAATTGAAGAGCCGCGCGGAGGAGAGGAGCGTGTGCGCCTTCGAGCTGTGCCATGATGCGCCGCGCAGCACGCGATAGGTCTGCTGCCCGTCGTAGGAGTCGCTGCACCACTCCCACACGTTGCCGCCGAGGTCGTGGAGGCCGTGACGGTTTGCGGGGAAGCTGCCGACGGGCGAGGTGTAGTCGAAGTCGTCTTTGCGCAGTTCGCCGTCGTAGTTGCCCACGTTCCTCGGCGGCGGCCAGTCCTTGCCCCACGGATACACGTCAGAGATTTGGCCGTCGCGCTCGGCGGGCGTGGTGCCGGTTTCCTTGCCGAGGTCCACGGCGGCGCTCCATTCGAGGTCGGTGGGCAGGCGATATTCGTCGCGCTCGCCGATGCGGCCGGCTCGGCGTTCGCGCTCGGTGAGCCAGAGGCAGAACCGCCGTGCATCGTCCCAGCTCACGTTCACTGCGGGATGCGGGGGCTCCTGGCGGAACTTGGGCCGCGGCCACTTCTGCTGCGTGTCCTGTGCGAACACATCGTAGTCCTGCACGCGCGTGGGCCAGACGCTGAAGAGCGCCATCGCGCCGGGCACGGGCATGAAGCGCATGCCTAGCTCGTTGGTGTGCGTGTCGCGGTTCAGCTTCACGGCGATGACGCCAAGGTTGTTGCGTTGGCCGAACTGCACCGTGACCGTCCGCAGGAGCGGCTCGTAGAAGCTCGTGTCCAGCGTGAGCTGGTAACCGCCCGGCGCGATGAGGTCGCCCGAGCGCACCGGATCGCCGTTGAGACGGATGAAGGACTTCTCCGGGTCCTCGATGGCGCGGCCGTCCGCTTCGAGCCGGAACACCACACAAGTCCGCGCGCGCAATCTGCGGCGCATGGCCTGGCTGGCCTTCACGAGCGCGAAGACCACGGCGATGGGCCCGAGCACGGGCAGCAGTTGCTTGGGGAACTGCGTCGCAAGCAGCGCGAGCGCAAAGGAACCGGCGAGTTCGCCCAGCGCGCGGGTTCGCGCGGCGTCGCACCGGCGGCGCAGGTCGGTGCGGAGCGCGTCCAGTTGCGCGGCGAGTTTCTTGAAGAGCGAATGCCCGTCGCGAGCGAAGTCCGAGTTCTTCCAGGCATCGAGGCCGCCGTGAAACTTCGCGAGGTAGTCGTGGAACTGCTGGAGCCGGTCGTCCTCGGCCACCTGGCGCGGCGGGACTTTCCACGGCTGCGCGAAGGGCGCGCGCCACGGAGCCTCCACGCGCTGGCGATGCTGCGCGAACTTCGCCTCCAGCTCGTCGAGATTCTTGCGCCAGCCGTCAATGATCTCCGTCACATGCTGGTAGGGCAGGTCGGTGAAGACGGGGTTCAGCCCCTCGATCAACGCAGCGGCGCGCGCGAAGTCCCCCGTCTCCGCGAGCGCGTGGGCCTGCTTGAGTATCTCGGCCTGCTCAGTGTGCAGCTCCAGCAGCTCGGCGCACGTGGCACGCACTGTGTCCAGATGCTCGACCACCTGCGCGTGCAGCGTCCCCTCTCCATTGGCGAACTGGCACAGTGCGGCGCGGTCCGGTTGCAGCAGCGGCGACTGCGGGCGCGCCAGCTTGCAGAAGGCGATCAGGTCGGGCGCGAGATCCACGTCGCCCGTGTCCATCGTGAGGTCATGGTTCAGGAAGCCCGACGCCAGCCGGTGCTGCGTCTCGACCAGCGCGCTGAAGGCCGCGTCGGCAGAGGCCTTGCATTCGAGAACCTGCGGCTGCGTGAGCGACTCCTTCTTCGCGTCGAGAATGTCCCTGCCAAGGGCGAGCTGCTCCTGCACAAACCCCGCGAGGGGCTGCACGACGCGCTCGAGCCGGTCCAGCTCCTCGTGGACGAACACGTCTGGCTCATGCGGGATGTCGCCGGCGGCGCGGTGAGTGCCGAGATATTCCGCCAGCTCCATCTGAAACTGCCGGTAGGCGAACATGTCCGCATGATCGGTGAACGAGCGGCTTGTCTCGCGCAGGTTAGCGGCGGTGGCCTGGAGCAGGGCCAGCTTGCGGGTGAGGGCGAGGTTCATCCGAACTGCCTTTTGAGCTGGTGGAGCAGGGCGCCGGCCTCAGCCACGGCGTGACGGGCCTCGTGGACCTGTTGTTCCTGATGCAGGCGCTCGGCCAATTGCGCCTCCTCGACGGCCATGCGCGCCTGTTCGAGGGCCATCCGCTGCCGCTCGGTGGCCTGGCGCTCCGCCTCCCAGTCCTGCAAGGTCCGCAACTGCTGCTGCTGGACGGCGATCAGCCACCCGAGCATGGCCAGCACAAGAATCCCGAGCACGACGGCATATGCGCCGGTGTTTTGGTTGAAGTGGTCGAGCTGCGCGAACATGGGTTAAGCAGCGCAATCAATACGCGGACGGACACGCGGGGACAATCTCCAATTCCGCCGGCAGGCAAAGGCTGTTCAGTGATTGAACAGGAATTCCTTGCTGCTGAGGAGGCTCCAATACAGATCTTCGAGGGCAGCGCGGCGCTCCGGTTCGCCCGCGTCGGCGAGGAGTTTCAGGGAACGCGTCTTCTCCGTGGCCGTCGGCGGGCGGGAGAGCGTGCTGAGGAAGGCTTCGTCGAGAATTTCCTCGTTGGACTTCTTCGCGGCGAGGAGCGTGGCGATGCGGTTGTCCTTCGTGCCGAGCTTCGCGTTAATGGTGTCGCCGTTCGCGATGTGCAGGGCTTGGGCGAGGCTCGGCTCCTCGGTGCGTTCGCACTCGCAGGTCTGGAGGCGGTCGGCACGGCCGAAGGTTTTCAGGAAGTAGCTGGCGATGTTCGAGTCGGGGAGCTGGAAGGCGCGGAGGTTCACGGGGTAGCGGTCGCCGATGCCGCGATTGGCATTGCGGAGGTCGCGGCGGAACTCGGTCGGAACGCCGGTGACTTGCGAGAAGGCGTCGAGCATCGCCTCGGCCATCAGGCGGCGCGGGTAGTAGCGCGAGTAGAAGCGCGCGTCGGCGGC